>CANJZR010000006.1 GCA_947479075.1 Planctomycetaceae bacterium | reverse complement strand
TGCATGTCGCCCAGCAGCTGGACTTCGACGTGACGTGGCTTCTGGATGAACTTCTCGATATAGACGCCGCCGTTCTTGAACGCCTTCTCGGCTTCGTTCGAAGCGGCCTTCAGTTCCGTGCGCAGCTGGGCTTCATTGTGAGCAGCGCGAATCCCCTTACCACCGCCACCGGCGGTTGCCTTGATGAGGACTGGGTAACCGATCTCCGCAGCGATCTTGGCGGCTTCGTTCTCATCGGCCACCAGTCCGGTGCTGCCGGGAACGGTCGGCACCTTCGCTTCACGGGCGATCTTGCGGGCGGCCACCTTGTCACCGAGGGCTGCCATCGCCTCATGCGGAGGACCGATAAACTCGATCTTTGAAGCCCGGCACATCTCGGCGAAGTCGTGGTTTTCCGAAAGGAAACCATAACCCGGATGAATCGCGTCGGCGTTTCCCACTTCAGCAGCACTGATGATGCGTTCAATCTTCAGGTAGCTGTCCGACGCTGCAGCTGGCCCAATGCAGAACTTCTCGTCAGCCAGATCGAGGTATGCCGCTCCCCGATCAGCTTCGCTGAACACGGCGACTGTGCCGATCCCCATTTCTCGGCAGGCCCGGATGACCCGCAGGGCGATTTCACCTCGATTGGCGATCAGAATGCGCTGGAACATGAGAGCGTTTCGAAAAGTTTGAATCGACCGCGGAGTGGTTCTCCGCTCGATGTGATATCGGCTGGCTCACACCGCAGTCCCGTGGATTCCACAGGACCGACGCGCGTGGCCCCGACTGAAACCCGTTCTGGCGGGAGAACTCCCGCCAGTGCGTCCGCGGGCGAAGGCCCCGTCAGCAGGGACCAATCAGGGTTGGACGAGGAACAACAACTGTCCAAACTCGACCGCATCGCCGTCCTTCACGCAGATCTTGGCAATCGATCCTGCGCAATCGGACTTCACCGGGTTGAAGAACTTCATGGCCTCGATCAGGCAAACCACCGAATCGTTCTTGATCCGGTCGCCGACTTTCACGAAGGCGGGTTCGCCAGGTTGTGGCGACGAGTAGTAAGTTCCCACCATCGGGCTCTTGACCTGCAGCAGGCCTTCATCGCCCGACTTCGCAGCTGGAGCAGCCGTCGCTCCGGAAGCAGCCGCAGTTGGGGCAGCAGCAGGTGCGTGGGCCGACGGAGGCGGAGCAAAGTGGCCGCCCATGGGCACTGCATGTACGACCTCTTGTGGGCCGCGCTTCAGCATCCACTTCTGATCGCCGCGACGCAGTTGAACTTCTCGCAGGTCGTGTTTTTCCATCATTTCGACCAGCTGTTGAAGCTTGTCGAGATCGAATGAATCTCCACCGGCGGAACTGGAGTCCGTCATGGATCTGTATCCTTCTGGCCGTGTCGGACCTTGTCGGCTTCGTTCACCACAGTGGTGAACGAGAGCTGCTGACAGGGTGCTGTGACTGACAGGGGAAAGTCATTCCCCCCCGTGTTCGGGAATTGCGTGACTGCGGAGTCTCAGCGCGCACCGAACCCCCAGTCAACAGGATTTTGAGTTTAGCGAACTCGGGGGTTGCTCTGCGAGTGCGACTACTCCACCGGCGCAAAAAAAGTCACCTGCCGCCCTCTTTTGCATCCAGACCGAGCATCCGGCAGGCTTTCCTCAGTCGTCAATAATTTCAACATCATCCAACTCGATGACATCGTCTTGCTTTTGACGTTTCGGTTTTACTGGCTTGATGTTACGTTGAGATTCTTCGACTGCGAAACTGACGTTCTCGTCAGGAATCGCCACTGGGAGATCTTGACTCAACAGCTTCGGATCGACCCGGCGGCCCGGTTTGACGGGAGGGGCTTTCAGCGGAGGGGCCTTCTTCGCCACTCCACCCGGCAGCGGAGAACGCTTTTCCGGCATCCGGACTTCGAGTCGAAAGGTCAGATCCCCAATCTGGAGTTCATCCCCCGCGGCGATACGGCATTCTTTGGTGACATTTTTCTCGTTCACCCGGATCCCGTTCATGCTTCCCAGGTCGCGGACCACGAAATGATCGTCAATCTGAGCGATACAACAGTGTTTCCGCGATACCTTTCGGCTATTCAGCAGGACCACGTCACATTCCGGCTGCCGTCCAAAAAACAGGATCGGCTTGTCGATGGGAATGGCAGGACCACCATCCAGTGGGACTAAATGCATGAGCATGAACGCCCCCTTCGTCCTTTTGAGACACAATTCCGGTGACTGGCCCCGAACACTCTCGTAACAATCAAATCCTACCACGCGTGGGAAATGATGAACATACTGAGTGCCGAGTTCGCCCGGAAATCCTGTCGCGTCATGGGGATAATCAGAGATGGTATCCACGCCCTCGCAAAGGCTGCTCGGTCGACTTCTTTTGCGGCATCTTCGACCCGGCACGGAGCCCTCCCGGATCAGAGGGCCGTTCGCTTTGCTCACCGCCGATAGACCCGGCACCTGCAGCGGTTATGATCTGATATAGTGCAACTCTTCGCTCTCTGTCCAAAGTCAAACATGCCTCGCTTTCGTATTGCCGTCGCTACTGCCCCATTCCGCCAGCCTCTCAAAGAGGCCATCGGTTCGGCGGCCCGCATGGGGGCACAAGGCGTCCAATTTGACCTCGCCCGTGAAGTCACTCCCCAAGAATTCGGCACCACCGCGCTGAAACAACTTGTTCACTATGTCGAGGAACGCAGCCTCAAGGTCGCAACAGCGACGTTCTCGCTCGCTCAGCCTCTCTACGATTTCGAGGCCCTCGACACTCGTGTCCACGCTATCACCCAGGCCATGGAACTCGCCTCGCGGATGAATGTCCGACAACTGACCATTCGCGTGGGCCGCATCCCGGATGAGCCGGAATCCAGGGAATACTCGCGTCTGATCGACATCCTCCGCGATCTGGCCCAGCTCGGAAATCACCTGGGAGTCGTCCCTTGTATCACCCCGAGTGAGGACGCCTCGCAGAGGCTGATCGAAGTTTGCCAGCTGATCCGCGAGGGCGTGATCGGGATCGATTTCGACCCTGCCGGTGTCGTGATGACCCGTCGCGATCCTGTCCAGAGCCTGGGGGATCTGCACGAGTATGTCCAACATTTCCAGTTCCGCGACGGGCGACGCGATGTGGATGGTGTCGGCGTCGAGGTCAGCCTCGGGCGGGGACAGGTGAAATGGGAGGAAACTCTCGCACTGCTCGACGAAATGCGGTTCTCGTTCTGGGGGACAGTCCGTCGGACGACCGGGGACGACCGGATTGGCGACTGCCAGCGGGCCATCCAATACATCCAGAATGTCGCGATGGGCATGTAGCCGATTTTCTAAGCCATCGGCTTTGAGCCTGCTCAGCTTTCCAGTCGCCTGGATGTATACAAGTGGTCACCTGCCAGCGGACCCGGTGAAATTCACTCTCAGTTGGCTGGCATGCGACGCCACTATCACCTAGAATCCCGAGTCCTTTCCGGACCGTCTGAGAAAGGTCGTCTCTACGGAGACATGCACGGAATCCTTAGATTTCGTTGCTGCAGATTCCGCAAGCTGTTGTCAGCCAAGAAGTTCCGAGATGCCAAACAACGTCAATGCCGAGAAGGCACTTCGCCAGAACATCAAGCGTCGTCTGCGTAACCGTGCAGCGACCTCGACTCTTCGCACCGCGATCAAGAAGGTTCGCGTTGCTCTCGCAGCTGCGACTCCCGAACCAGCGACCATCGACACGGTCCTGAAGGACGCGGTCAAGCGTCTGGACCGCGCGGCTGCGAAGGGCCTGATCCACAAGAACTCAGCAGCCCGGACCAAGTCCCGTCTGGTCAACCAGCAGAAGAAAAAGCTCGGCCTCACCGCGCCAGCTGCCAAGTAGTCATCCGCAGCGGACTCTGCTTCCGCTCGCTCGACTGCTCATGACACAGATGCACAGCCGTTCCTTCGGGAGCGGCTGTTGCCGTTTACAGACTCCCGTTCGTCGCCGCCAAGCCTACCCTTCGATAAACGATAAACCGTAAACTGCCTAACTCTGTTCCCCCCATCGCGAGGCTCCGATGAATTCCCTGCTGGACCGTCGAACGCTCCTCACCGATTTCACGACCGGTCTCGCCGGGATTGCACTGACGCATCTCTTGCAGCAGTCCCGCCTGACCGCCAGTGATGATCGCTCGCCCATCCGCCCCGTGATCGATGCCGCTGATCCGCTGGCTGCCAGGGCTCCGCACTTTGCCCCGAAGGCCAAAAACGTCGTAATGATCTTTTGCTCGGGGGCCCTGAGCCATGTCGATACCTGGGATTACAAGCCGGAGCTGATCAAGCGGCATGACACTCCCATGCCCGGAAGCGACAAACTCGTCACCTTTCAGGGCGAGAACGGCAACCTGATCAAAAGCCCCTGGCAGTTCCGGCCCCGTGGCGAATGCGGAAAGATGATCAGCGACCTGCTCCCGAATCTGGCAGGACTGGCCGACGACATCGCCTTCATCCACTCGATGACGGCCAAGTCCAACACGCATGGACCCGCCGAAAACCAGATGAGCACGGGGTTCACCCTCGATGGATTCCCCGGGATTGGTGCCTGGGTCAATTACGCTCTCGGAAGCGAGTCCCGTGACCTGCCTGCCTTTGTCGCGATCCCCGACCCGCGCGGCGTCCCGCAAGTGGGCTCTAACCACTGGAACTCTGCCTTCCTCCCCGCCACGTTCCAGGGCACAGCCTTCAGCGCTGAGCGTGCGATCCCGCACCTCAAGCGTCCCGACTCGATCTCCCCCGATGCCGACATTGCCACGCGAGAACTCGTCCAGTTTCTCAATAAGACGCAGCTCGATCACCATCCCGCTGATCGCCAGCTTGCCGCCCGTATTGCCAGCTACGAAATGGCCGCCCGCATGCAGCTTTCGGCTCCGCGGATCGTCGACTACTCCGATGAAACACCCGCCACCCACGAAGCATACGGCACCAACTCGCCCGACAAGGTCCAGGCCGGCTTCGCTCGCAACTGTCTGCTCGCCCGTCGCCTGATTGAGAAGGGCGTCCGCTTCGTCCAGCTCTTCAACGGGGCCTATGCCATGGGCGAGGGCGTCGGAAACTGGGATGGCCATAAGACCCTGCAGGCCCAGTACAGCATCCATGCTCCCATCCTCGACCGCCCAGCTGCGGCGCTGATTCGCGACCTCAAGCAGCGTGGGTTACTGGAGGAAACCGTTGTCGCCTTCGTGACGGAATTCGGTCGCATGCCGACGTTCCAGAAGGGAGCCAGCGGTCGTGACCACAACCCCAAGGGCTTCACCGTCTGGCTCGCCGGGGCCGGAGTGAAGGGGGGCCACAGCTACGGCTCCACCGACGAATTCGGGGCCAAGGCGATCGAGAACGTTTCCACGATCTACGATCTTCATGCCACGCTACTGCATCTGCTTGGCATCAACCACGAGCGTCTCAGCTACTACCACAACGGCATCGAGCGCCGCCTTACCGATGTTCACGGTCACGTGCTGTCGGACGTTTTGACTTAGTAGTTGATTGCCCCGGGTTAGGTTTCTCTGAGGGCTCGTGGCTTGAACCTCGATAGGTTGCCGCCATCTTGTCGATGTGAGTCAGAATCAGCTCGCGCAGCGATTGCGGAGCCAGCACCTCAGCCTGATCTCCATACCCCAGTATCCACCACGAGATCTCCCGGATTCCCGCCACCTGAACATGAAAGTTCAGCGACCCGTCATCGTTCCACTCCAGCTGCTGACTGGCGTGCCAGAGGACCTCTGAGACATTCCTCGCCACCAGTGGCTTGAACCGCACCACCACCTCGACCTCGGGCTCCTCGCGAATCATCCGCCAGGCGTTGCCGAAGTACTTCTTCAGCGTGAACCGCGGCGGAATTTCATACGTATCATCAGTGAGCGCAGCTTCGAGGATGCGTCCAACATGAAATGTCCGCACTTCCTTATGCAGCGATGACCGCCCGATGGCATACCAGGACCGATTCTGAAACAGAACCTGATAGGGACTCACCAGCGTACTGATCTGGTTTTTCTCAGCCAGGCTGTCGTATTTCAACCGAATCTTGCGCCGCTTTTGAATCGCCTCCAGCACCAGCTGATAGTTCTCCTGGGCATTGGTGAATTGGTGTTTCGGTGCCAGCGTGATCTGCAGGTGATCCGACAGATCTGATAAATGGTTCCGCATGATCGGCGGCAAATTCGCTAGTAGTTTCATCGACGCGTCACGCGCAGCTGCATGAAATGGAAGCCCGACCCCCGAACTCCCCAGCTTCTCCCCGAGCAGCAAGAGCGACAACGTCTCGTTGACCGTCAGATCGGTCGGCGGCAAAAACGTCGATGGCGGAATCCAATACCCTTGTTCCGCCTCGTCATACAACAGCTGGACGCCCGACTCCTGCAGCACTTTCAAATCGCGAAAAATCGTCCGCTTGCTGACCCCCACGAACTCCGACAGCTCCCCGGTGTGGTAACGGCGTCCCGACTGAAGGTACTCCAGAATCTGAAGGAGCCGGCGAATTTTTCCAACGGAACTCATGGGCCGCTTGCAATCAAAAATGGAATGAGGCCGAAGTGAGTCACAACCTTCAGATGCATTCTATTGAGCGTTTACTCATCGCGTGTGGATCGTAAAGCAAGCTCTGACAGAATCCCAGCACGAGCGACATGCCCTGAAGGAATACTCTCCGCCCCAACTTTCTTGGTCCTTCTCCCCCACTATCGACACGAACAACGAAGTTGACTTCCACTGCGGGGGAGAGGGCCGGGGTGAGGGGGCTGTAATTCACAAACAGTTCCTCGCACTCAACTCAACAAGGAGACCGCATCAGTTTTGTGATCTCCATCCCAGGCGACTCCGCCCACCAACCCGAAGCGTCAGCGAGGGCGAGCCGCCACAGACGTTTCTTCGTCTAGTCCTTCACGCATCTCGAAAATCCCTACCACTCCGCGCACCTGACACCGCTTAGGTTAAACAAGCCCCTCCCACATCGGACCGGCCACGACCTATGACTCAAGACACTCTGACCGAAGACCTCGCCGATTGGAGTTCCGCACTCTCCATCGACACCCAGGCCCGCCTCGTACTTAACGTCGCCCTGACGGGACCAGACTCCCGGAATGGGTATCACTATTCCGAGACGGCCTTGCGAGAGGCGGTGCCGCTCTACGATCAGAAGCCCGTTTTTCTTGATCACGCACCCGACCGCCTGAAGCCTCGCGATCGCAGTACCCGCGATCTGGTCGGGAACATTGTGAACCCTCGCTTTGAAGACGGCCGAGTTCGCGGGGACATCCGCGTGCTGGATACCGAGTCTGGACGCACTTTCCTGGCGTTGGCCAATACCAATCTGCCAGGTGTGGGTATGTCGCACGTTGTCATCGCCCAGCGCTCCACGGATGGCAGCACCGTCGAGTCGATTCGAGATGTTGTTTGTGTCGACGCGGTGATCAACCCCGCCACGACCCAAACCTTCCGTGAGAGCCAGGACACCTCCGTGTCTCCCGAGATCACTCGCCTCGAAGAGCAGCTCCAGTCCACTCAGCAGGAATGCCAGCAGCTCCGCGAACAACTCACCACGCTTCAATCCCGCGCCCAGCTCGCCGAGCAGAAATGCGAAGTCCAGAAGCTGATCGCCGAGTCCCAACTCCCCGCCACGGCACTCACTCCTCTGTTTATCCAACAGCTCGAACAGGCTCCGACAACGGACCTCCGCCGCGAACTTCTCCGTGACCGCGCCAAACTCTGCGAGCAACACCGCTCGCGTCCCCCACTCAGCAGGGAGAGAGCCTCAACCACATCCCCATCCCCTCTGAACTCTGACCTCATCGCCGCCGTCCGCTACCGCACCTGACCGTCTCCCAGCAACTCAGTCTGTCTCCCCATCGCCCCTTCTCTCACTCTCCCCATCCCCACTCAGGCCCCTCATGCAAACACCACTCCGCGACCTCATCCAGTCCCACGGTCATGCCGGTTTCTATCGCAAGGTCGTCGACCTGCTGAACGAGAAGCAGCTGACCCCCGACGACTTCTCGTACTATGAACTCGCCTCCGCGTGCGGCGTGCTGCCGAAGCTCAAGGGCCTCCGTGAATCGCGACTCTCTTTCGACGCCCGGCTCTCCTCAGTGGATGCCACCAGCCATCTGCTGAGTGAAACCAGCAGCTCCGTCGGGACGACGCTCTTTCAAGTCGTCACTGGCGAACTCATCAGCCGCAAAGTGCTCGAAGGTTACGATGACCAGTCGGGCTTCATCGGCGACAAACTCGTGACCGTTCTGCCGAGTAAAGTACGCAACGCCCGCATCGCAGGCTTCAAGGCCCTTGGCGGCCCGACCGACGTGAACGAAGGGGCCGCTTACGACGAGTCGACCTTCGCGGAAAAATTCGTCACGACCACCGAATCGAAGCAGGGCCGCATCCTCAGCATCACCGAGGAACTGATCGGCTTCGACCAGACCGGTGAGATCCATCGTCGAGCGATGGCGCTCGGTTACTACTTGCGACAGGAACGCGAACGCACGATCGTTCGCGCCGTGACCGACGCCGACTTCTCCTCCGGAAAGTTTGTCTATCGTCCCGCCGGAACGGGCCAGACGCTCTACAACGCCAACGGCTCGAATCGCAACTACGTGGGACCTGGCAACACCGCCTCGCCCGCCTTCAATGCCGCTGTGACGCTGCATGATTGGACCGATATCGAAGAGGTCTTGCACTACCGTGCCACCCAGGTGAAGGACGATCGGATCGATGGCTCACCACGCCCGATCGTGGCTCCCGTCCGTCAGATCCTCGTTCCGGAAGCGTTGCGAGGCACCGCCCGCAGCATCGTCCACTCGTCGGAGATCACTGTCGCCTCCGAGGACGGACAGACCCGCTTTGCGAATCCCATTAGCGGCATCGCTGAGGTCCTGGCCTCACCATTCATCGACGAGCAGGGCACAGCTGCAGCTCGCGACTGGTACATCGGGGACTTCCGCCGCCAGTTCATCTGGTCGGAGATCTGGCCTGTCCAGACCTTCCTGCAACAGGCCGACAGCGAAGCGGCCTTTGAACGGGATGTCGTCCTCCGCGTGAAGGCCCGCTACTACGGCGGCATCAGCGCCGTTGACACCGTCTTCGTCACCAAAGTCGCAGGCGGCTGATCCCCTCGTCCGCCCGCAGAGCAGGGGAGGCACCTCACCCGTGCCTCCCCTGCGATCTCTTGTCTCCCCTTCTCCCCTTCTCCCCTTCTCCCCTTCTCCCACTCGCCTCTATGCTTCTCCCCGGTCTCACTCCCAACTCCACCCGAGTCATCCAACTCCCCCGTCCCACGGGCGAGCCGATCACTCTCACCATGCAGCCCCTCTCGCTCGGCTTCCATCGCCGATTGCGCAGCCGTGGCCTCGTCCCTCCCCAGGCCCCCCGCAAGGTCGCCCGCGACTCCTCAGGGAAGCCGCTGCGTGACGAGTCGGGTCTGGCGGTGATGACGAGTGATTTGGGTGATGCCGACTACCTCAATGAGGTTGATCTCTACCACCAGCGGGTCGCAGTCCTCGCCATTGTCGAATCGCTGCAGTCCGACCCTCACATCAAGTTCACGACACCCGCTCCCAGTACCAACGACTTACCCGCGTGGATCCGCTATGCCGATGCCCTCTTCGACGAGATGGAAGCGGCGGGACTGACTGCTGGCGATCTGGCTCAACTCTCGAATTGGACCTGCCGACTCAGCAATCTGATCGAAAGCGATCTGCAGAAGGCCACCACAAATTTCTCTTCGGTGGCGCCAGCCGCTCCGACCTGACAGTTCCACGAACACTCGACTATTGGATCCTTCGGACGTGCGAACGACTGCACGTACCAGAATCGCACTTCCAGGATCTCGGCTACCCGGAGCAAGCCCGTCTGATCGCCTATGCGGTCCTGCGTGAGCGGGAAGAAAACTTCCCGCCAGCCCACTGATTCACATCGAACCAGACGCTGCATATCCGCGTCGCTTTCACGATGTTTCCACCCTGTCCAGGCCCTCGGTTCGAGGTCGCCGTATCAAGGCATCCTGTTATGGATCTTCCCGACCTCTCCACGCTCAGTGGGGCCGAACTGACTCCTGCCCAGCTGTACGGTGTCCTGGGGCAAATCGACCTCGACATCGCGAACCTTCTGCGAGACGGCAAGCTCGCCGCTCTGCGTTACGGAGTCGGTGGCCCCGCCGGTTCACAGACCGACCGTGCCGCCAACCTGCAGGCCCTCCTCGCCGCCCGCGAGCACTACCAGCACCTCATTAACTCCCAACCCGTCTCCGTCATTACCCAGGGTCTCACCAACTGTCAGTAGCCTCCACTCTGTATGACCCCCTCCACATTCTCCACAAGGCCTCCCTCCATGTCCGATGACGAACGCATCGACCGCCTCGTCGATTCGCTTCGCAAGATCAGCGTCCAGCTGGAGAACCTCCGAGTCTCTCTTCTGGCTCTCCACCAGGACATCAGCGATCACGAACAGAGATTGCGCGTCGTGGAGCAGTGGAAGCACAACCTCTCACCTGTGCTGGCCATCGTGTCGTTCGTGGTCGGTGTGATGCTCTCGGCCGTAGTCAATCACTTCTGACTCTTGCGAGTGAATGAAATCTCCGCACATCTCTCCCTCCCTACTGACGATTCCTCATGCCCATCGACCTTGCACCACACGATCTTGTCCTCCAGGAATGGGGCTGCCCTGCCGTGCTGCGTCGGGCCAGTGATGTGGCACAGGCCAGTCCAGCAGTGGAGTATGAAGTCACGGTGATCCCCCAGAGCGTGCGTCTGACCCCCTCCGAAACGATCGCCAGCGTCCAAAGCGAATCCCGTCACTTCCTGATCCAGTTATCCACCTTGCCTGACTCTCTCAATTGGCTCGATTGCGAACTGGTGGTCGAAGATCAGGTCCATCGCATCATCTCCACCGAAGACTCGGGAACGGGTGGCTGGGTCCTGCTCGAAACACACACTCTCGCACCACGTCCCATTGTTTAATGGTGCGCCACCACAAAGGTGTTTTGTATGTCGATTCAGATTTCCATTCGTGTTCCCGCAGGCGAACTCTCAGCGATTCGCGAGCGAGTCCAGCAACGAATTGCCGCTGCCAGATCACAACTGGTTCAGGTTTCCATCAATTCTGCCCTGACCGAAATCATCGATTCGGTCCCCGTGCAGACGGGTGAGGCGAAATCGGGTTGGCAAGCGGAACAGGCTCGCGTCGGCAGTTCCTCACCGGTCAGCCCGTCGGAACATCTCTCCGAACAGTCGGCCACAAATACCGTCGATCACATCGTCTACCTCGAGTACGGCACGTCCCGCATGCAACCCCGCTCCACTGTTCGCCCGGCACTGGCCCGGCTCGAGTCAATGGTTCACTCGCTGTTTCGGCTGGGCAACTAGCCGGGCTTGATCGCTGTCGCACTCTTCGCAGGGGCCCGTCGTAATGCTGATACCCGCTGTCATACTCGATGCACTGATGCACTCGCTGGAATCCGTCTTGCCGAGTGGAACCACGTTGCTCAAGGCGGGCGATGCTCACGACTCCTCTCTCTCCCCCGCGTGGATGGAACTCTGGGTCGATCGCATTTCGACGCCAGCTGCTCGTCGGACGAGTATCCATCGGCGGATCGATCTGTCGTTCACCGTGAACTGTCTGGGACGACTCCCTGCGACTCAGGAACAAGTTCAGGCCCTCGCGGAATCTGTTCGCCAGTACGTCGCCGGACTGCGACTACCGCTCGATCCACCCACGGGTGATGGCGGACTCCTGACGCTGCAGGAAGCCGAGATGCGCGACCTCAGTCGACCCGCGACGCAGAAGTCGGCTGGCCTGCTGCAATGGACGGTCACTTTTCGCGGCACGTTGTTTCCCCGGGCATCCTCGCCCTCGTAGCTCACTCAGCGAGCCAACTGCTCGGCCCAATTCCCCCCTGACTCCAGTGCCCTCTGCAAGCCCGACCTCTCTTTGAAAGCTGTGACATGCCCAATGCCCCCGTGATCCGCACACTGCGAGATGGCGAACTCGTGATTAAGGACGGTTCGACGCCTCCGCAAACCCTCACCGTTCTGCTCGACGAAGGCGATCTCAGCTGGACTCACAAACAGCACACGATTGAAGTCAAGGACCGTGGCTCGATTGCCCAGGGACACACCCGTCCCGGTGATGACGAGTCGACCTCACTCAGCTTCTCGGCCAAGTGGACCCAGCTGATTGGCAAGAGTCACAGCTCCGCGGACCCGCTCGCACTCTATGAGACCTTGATGTTTCAGCAGGGGGCCAATCTGCAAAGTACCTCGCAAACCGGCGAACAGAACACGCTGACCTTGGAGTTCACGGTCACCGACCCCGCGGGTGTCGCCAACGAGAAGATTGTCTTCTCCAAGGTCTACCGTGAGTCGCTCACCATGTCCGAAGGCGAGAAGGCCAATCTCATCGCCTTCAGCGGACGCTCGTTCAGTACGGCCCCCACGATCACGCGTGTGTAGTCGTGGGAGCCATCAGCCATCCTCTTTTCACTGAACCACGTGAACCCACTCACTCTTCGTTGCTGACACCTGACTGCTGATCGCTGACAGCTTCCTCTCTGAAAGCCTCTTCATGCCCGCGACCGAATCTCTCACCATCGAAATTCAGGGGGACTCCAGCGGCCTCAGCCAGGCCCTCGATGCCGCTCTGGCGAGTGTGGAATCTCTGCGGTCGACTGCAGACAGCGCGGCGACCGCAGCGGGGGGGATCGGGGGGCGACTGGCCAATGTGTCGACGGCGTTGCAGCCGTTGCAACTGGTCAGCCAACAACTCACTCGCATCAGTCAGCAGGCCCAGGCACTGAGCCGTCAGCCGATCTCGCTGAACATTCAACCCGCGTTGTCGGCCCTGCAGTCGCTCATGTCAGCGATCCAGGCCGTGGCCGCACGCTTGAGCGCGCTCTCGCAGATGGGGGGCGGAGGGATTCGTGGGCCACTGGGGGCAGGCGGCGGAACTGGCTCTGCCCGTGGAGGAACTGGAACTGCGAGTTCCAGTTCACTGGGGGTTGTGCTGCGGACCGGCGCCCAACTGGCGAATGCCCCCACTCCCGGCACGGTCGAGTTAATGACCGGAGTCTCCCTGGCGGCGACCCAGACTCCGGTTCTGGGCTATATCCCGGCGACTGGCAGGAATTCCGGGTCGGCTTCTCCCTCCGAGTCCGGCGGCACTGGTCGTTCGAGCTCTTCACTAGACCAGTCATCTTCCATGGTGAATCACTTCGGTGGGATCACGATCGAAGTTCGCGAAACCGCGGATGTCAACGCACTGATGCGCGACCTCCGATTGCAGGGATTGTCGACACGCCACCGCCAGGGCTAGTTGTCAGCTCCTGGCTGTTTCGTGTTTCGTCGCAACTACTCCACTGGCTCGAGGACGATCTCTGATGTTCCTGTTTCGCCCTTCGATTGTTCGGCCAGCTGCCATCTTTGAACTGCCTCGTCCCGTGACCTCTGTCCGGATTCAGGACTCCTTCGACTACTCCAAGCTCAAGGCTCCCCGGACCACGGGGGACATGATTGTTGGTCATACGTCCAGTGGGGTCGATGTCGCCATCGAAGGTCAATTTGGCTCCCATGCGGGGACACCCCAGCTGTCCGAAGAGCAGATGTTCCTCACCCTGGAGTCGTTGCGGGAGGCTGTGCGTTCGACCACCCCGGAGGAGCGGTACCGACTGTTTCTGTATTTCGATCCGGAGACCTCCACCTATCGCTCGTTTCAGGAGTGCGTGACCGTGCGGTTCGAGTATGACCTGTCGAAGCCGCGCCTGTTCACGTACTCACTCGTCGTCCATGCCAGTCGTCCCTCCCTGGAGCAAACGGGTCCCTGATCCGTCTGCGTTCGTGCTGCCGAACACTGTTTCCATTCATCACGCCAGGGCTCTCCGATGTCCAATCGCCGCATTCTGCATCACGGACCGACGCCTCACGGGACGCCTGTGCTCCTCGCCGACCGGGCCATCAACGGGTGCTGGTTTGAACTCCATCGCCAGGGGGGATGCGGAGCGGGTGAACTCGTTCTGCAGCGAGAGTTTCACGAACGTTCTGCAATTCGTATCGGTGACTGGATCAGCTGCGAGGTCAACACGGGGGATCGCTGGTATCTGGGCCGCGTCGAAGAATGTCGGTACCAGTATCCCGGGTTGCTTCGTCTGCGTCTGGCGGGGATGTCGATCCAGCTGAATGAGGTATTTCCGGGTGGATTCGGGGACTCTCCGTCAGCGCTTCGTCCACATCGCTATGCAGCCACAGATCTCTTCTCCAACGACCCCGATCGGAACTGGGAGACGGCCTATTCCGTCTCCACGGTCGTCGACTTTGTGCGACTGCTGATTCAGCATCATGTGGTGACTCAGACGCAGATCGAATATGTCCCCAGTCGCGTCGAGAACCCACTGGTCTCGACCAAGCCACATACCGCGAAGTTCCGTGGCGAAGAGTCGATCCGGTCGATTCTCAAGGACCTGGCCTTACGAGCCCAGGCCAACTGGGGCGTTGATGCGCTAGGCCAGTTCTTCTTTACGCCTGAGCGAACCACGTTGCAGATGACCTTCCGACTGGGGCGTGACCTCGTCTCTCTGGAGGAATCGCACGACCGGGAATTGATCTTCAACCGGCTGCTACTGACGGGTGACTACATCTACGATCGTCGCGACAACAGCGAGCAGCTCGCGCGGCGAGTTTTTCGTTGGCGGGCGAATTACTTTGAGCCAGACAGTGTCCAGGCCTATGGCAACCGGCGGTTGCGTTTGTGGGTGCCCTGGATTCGTACGCAAAGCGATTCTGTGGACTTCGCCCGCGAGTTCTTTCGGACGTATGCCCGACCAGCTCCGCGATACTCCGTTGAGACCGTCCCCCAGAGTAGCCCGTTAATCCCATGGAATGGTCCGGTCGCGATCGAAGGCACCGACGGTGCTCTGCTGGCCCGTGGAACGGTCGAAAAGGTTCGCGTGCTGTTCGATCATGCCCCCCGCTTCCGACTGGAGGTGGGAGCCGAGGACCCGCGTGAACAGTGGCCAGAGCCTCCTCAGGACGAGCGATGGGAAATCCCCGACCATATTCCCTCAAACGGCGGTGAAGTCGACATCCCAGACGACAGTTTCCCCGGCGGCGGTGGAGGGGGTGGCGGGTCCAGCCACTCGGCGGGGGGCTCCTCTTTGACCGATCTCAGTTCCGATGCCCCGGAGGACAGTTCCCCGGGGGATGACTCTTCTCACGTCACCTCGGATGGCTCGAATGGTTCGAGTGAACCAGTGTCGACGGGAGACATTTCGAGTCTCCCCGATTCTTCGGAGGGTTCTGACGAATCGTCCGCTGACTCAGCACCTGGATCGAGCGATCCTCATTCGAGTGATCCACAGTCCAGTGACGTTTCCTCCAGCGATGACCCGTCCAGCCTTCCTTCATCAGATGGCGACTCGTCCGGAGATCACTCGTCTGGTCTCACTTCCTCCGGCGACCTCAGTTCAGACGATAGTCCCTCCAGCGATCTGCCTCCTCATTCCAGTCAGAACTACTCCAACCCCTACAGCTACTGGCAGGACGGCTGATCTCCGGGGTGGAGTTAAACCGTAGCAATCCACCAGACAAAACCTCCACCTGCCGTTGGACACTCAACTCGCGTATTCGCCGGGACAGCTTCAGCGGCAGCTGGAGTGGCTTAACGGTGAGTGTGTCTGTCTTCTCCATACCCAGTCGATTCGGAACCTGCACTGATGTTCTTTCGTATCGCGACCGACGGCACACAGATTCGAGTTCCACTGGAGGGTGCATACAGCGGGCCGACCCGGACTGGCTGCTGGATCATTGGCGGTGGTCCCTCACTGGCTGATTTGCCGACGCAGCGGATCGCGGCGACTCCGATTCCCAGGTTCTCGATCAACCTTGCTGGACATCGAATACTCAGGCCGAACTTCTGGACCGCGTACGATCCTACGGGAAGATTCTTGCGGTCGACCTATCTCGATCCTTCCATCGTGAAGTTCATTCCACGTGGCCGCGCGATGGACGTGGTACCGGGCACAACGAGCAAGGTCTGCGACAGCCCCAACACGGTGTTCTTCGATCGCGACCATGCTGTGGGGTTTCACGATTTCCTGTCGCCGTTCACTTCGGCCAACTCGCAGGAACCGCTGCGTCGTTCCGAGGCTGTGACTGACTGGCAGGACTCACTCGTGCAGGCCATCCATCTCGCCTGGTCGATTGGCTTTCGTAAACTCTATCTCGCCGGGTGTGACATGCACGTGGCCCCTGGGCCGGAATGGATTCGCGAGGCGCATGCGGCCGGCGTGACTTATACCCCTCGTGAACTCTTGCGGGACTTTCATCAGCGGTGTGTCGACACGGGGATTGCTCTTTCAAAATGCGGAGAAGCGACCACGACGCGTCAGTATCATTTCGATGAGTCCAAGCCTCTCTCCGCAGCGATCCAGACAGACCTGCACTATTTTCGCGTGGCTCAGTATCTGCGGCTCTCCCGACGTGCCATGGCACTGGCCGGGTTAGAGCTGATCTCGGTCACTCCCGGAAGTCGGCTGAATGACTACTTCCCTTATCAATCTGTGGAGACGGTGGCGAAGCACATCGCCGCTGAGGTCGGGGATCCTCAACAGGAGACCACCCGCGGATTGTATACAGAGCAGGTCCAGCGGGTGCCGCCAGGGCTCGGTCCAATGCGAGACTACAGACCCCACCACTGGCCCAAGACCAGCGTGAACTCGCGAGCAGCCTCGCCCAGCCACCTTTCTCGCAAGGAACGCCTCGCCCAGCTGGCCGCGGAAGTGAAAGACATTCCGGTATCGATCCGTGAGGAGGGGTGAACTGACCGACTCGTTAAACTCAATTCCGACTTGAATGGGATGACAAGGAGGTCGAAGTCCATGTCTGTTCTGTCGCCTGTCGATCCTGGCACCGTGGCCATCATCATTCCTCAGTACAACCAGCCAGCTCTCGCGATTCAGGCGATTCAGTCCTTGCGGCAGGTTGACCCTGTTCGCTGGCCGATACTCGTTGTCGATAACGGCAGCTCATACGAGTCGATCCGCCAGTTGCACGACCTCTGCGACTCCAACGTGCAGGTCCTCTCACTACCGCAGGCGGGCCTCACTTCGGCCTGGAACGCAGCTGTGCAGCATGGTCGGGCCGATTATCTGATCTTTTTGAATAACGACACGATGTCCGAGGGGCTGTGGGTGGAATCACTGCTGGCTCCGCTGAGGCGCGGTCTGGCATGCGTCACGGGTGTGGCTCTACGTCGAGAATCCCAACTGGACCCGCCGGTCGACCTGCCTGCTGGCTGGTGTTTTGCGGTACGTCGCGCGACTTTTGAATCAGTGCGTGGATTTGATGCGGCGCTGCAGCTCTATTTCTCCGATACCGATTTTCTGCTTCGAGTCCGAGATTACTGTGCGAACGTCACAACGCCCGCCTGGGCCGTTGTTCCCGGTCTGCCGATTTCTCATGTCGCTCATGCCACAGCCCATCGACTTTCCCACCAACGGGCTCTCTGGTTGGCCGATCGCGAGAGGTTCCTGATCCGCTGGCAGGAGCCCCGCTAAGTGCATGTTCTGCAAGTCTGTAACGTCGGTTCCATTGTTGGAGGGACAGCTGCGTGTGCCTGGAGTCTGACACGTGCCTGGCCCCAGTTACGGCATACCGTGGCGTTTCTGTCTCCCGTCGACTCGATGACGAGGCAGGTCTTTCAACCGCACTCGGTGGTGACCTGGCCCCACTGCGGTACGAAGCAGATCCAATCGCAACAGCCTGACCTCGTGATTTTGCACAATGTCGGCCAGGCTGGGGCGAGTCTGTGGGACGGGGCCTGTTCGATTCAGTACGTGCACTCTGTGGGAACGCGGCTCATCGCTGATCAGACGTTGTACTGTTCGGACTGGCTAGCTCGCCAATGTCGAGCCCCCGAGGACTCCGTGGTGTGGCAGGGCGTTCCGGTCCCTGTGTGTCCAGTGACACCCAGAGTCAGAGGCTCGGACCGGCTCCGCATCGGTCGAATCTGTACCCCCTCTCTGAGGAAGTGGCCTGACACGTTGCCGGCGTTCTACTCGCATCTCGCCTCTCAGCATCCCCAGGTGGACTGGGAGTTCGTCGGGTGTCCGATCGCCATGAAGCCACTTCTCCTGGCGGCCTGCCGAGGACAAGCCACTTTTTACCCATCTGGCTGGCAGGCCCGTTCGCTGCTATGGGACTGGGACGCGTTGCTCTACCACCACCCATCGTTGACCGAATCCTTCGGACGGACTCTGGCGGAGGCGGCACGAGCGGGGTGTGTTCCCATTGTCGATCGACGAGGTGGGTTCAGCGAGCAACTCGACATCATCTCCGGGATGGGGTGTCGCACACTGGCTGAGTTCTCGGACTCGATTTCAGCTTTCTCCGATCCTGAGGCCCGTCGGCGTCTCTCGCAACTGGTCCAGTCACAGGCCAACGCCACTTTTTCGATCGAGGCGTTCGGCCGTCGGATGAGTTTGGTCGTGGAGCGAATGGCATCGTAACCCGTCTCTGCGTGTACCTCTTCGCCCTGCACGCGAAGTGGTGAGGCATAACAGACCAGACGCGTCTCGAAATCGTGTCGCGTCATGACTGTCCATGAGCCAGCTTCGTTGTCAGAATGCATTTGCACTCGTATCCGCTAGTTGACACCTGGAGCGACGCGATGAACCGATTGGCATTCGTAAGTTGTATTTTGTTCGCCACAGCCTCACTGTCGGCCGAGGACTGGCCTCAGTTTCGCGGTCCAAATTGCTCAGGGGTGTCCAAGACCACCGCAGCCCTGCCAGCGGAGTTCTCGGATACCGAGCATGTCAAATGGGTGGCCAAGCTCGGCGATGGCATCGGCAGCCCCTCGATCGCTGCGGGACGGATCTTTACCTCCGCCATGGTCGATGCCAAGACGATCGGCCTTTATGGTTTTGATATCAAGACGGGCGAACAGCTGTGGATGCGAACCTGGCCAGTTGGCGATGTGGACGAGATTCACATGACCAACAGCCATGCGGGGACAACTCCCGCAGCGGACGCCGATCATGTGTACTTCTACTTCAGTACGCTCGGCATGGTCTGCGTTGATGCCAAGACGGGTAGCGATGTCTGGCACAAGGAACTCCCCGTTCCCTACTTCATCTTCAAGTGGGGAGCCGGAATGTCTCCCGTCCTGTACAAGGACTTGGTTCTCTTCTGCCAGGACGACGACCTCCATCCCGCGTTTTATGCCTTCGATAAACGTACCGGAGAAATCCGCTGGCAGGATGACCGCAACGACATGGCGGTCAACTACTCGCACCCCGTCATCTGCGAGACCCCCACCGGCGATGAAATCGTCGTCGCAGGGACTGGTATCCTGATCGGTTATGACCCCGCGACCGGAAAGCGTCTCTGGACTGCCCGTACGCTGCTCCGCAACATCAAGACCACTCCGGTCAGTCAAGACGGAATCGTTTACGTCTCGCTCCAGAGCCGAGGCATCGCCAATCAATGGCTCGTCTCGATCGATCAAGCGGAGACCGGAGATAAGGACAACAAGATCTCTCGTGAGGAGACGCAGAAGTTCTTCGGCGAACGCCCCGTTCCCGAGGCTTTCTA
>CANJZR010000005.1 GCA_947479075.1 Planctomycetaceae bacterium | reverse complement strand
ACGTTCAAATTCCTTTCCGACTCCGCAGCCGAGGGCCGCTGAGACTGGAGACATGGGATTTCACACTCTGTGAACAGCCGTGTATCGTAACCGAGGCCGCGCGAGATGCAAACGTAACCTGCTTCCCGGCGAGACATAAGCACTTATTGATGATATTCTCCCTGCGTCCGTCTGAAGTCTCCAGGGGCAACGCGCTGGCCCTGCACCCGAATGATCACTTGGAAGGTCACACCATGATGCAACGACGACAGTTTCTGGCCAACACCGCGGGATTGGCAGCTGGGTTGTTCAGTTCCGGCCTGTGGGCGGGAGCAGATCCAACAGCTCGTCCGAAGGTTGCTTTCCTGGGGACATCGGTTTACCGCCACTCACATGCGCAGCACTTCCTCGACCGGCTGTGCGAGGGGTACGCCTGGGGCGGGGAGTGGAAGATCCCGCGCGTCGAAGTCGCCTCCGTCTATATCGATCAATTCCCTGAGCAGACCGACCTCGGGCGGAACCGCATCGAGCGTTACAAGCTGAAGCAATTCAAGAGTGTGAAAGAGGCCCTCACGCTCGGAGGCTCGAAGCTCGCGGTTGACGGTGTCGTGATCATCGCCGAGCACGGGGACTTCCCCAAGAATGAAAAGGGCCAGACGCTCTATCCGCGCTACAAGTGGTTTAAGGAGGCGGTGCAGGTCTTCGAGGAGAGCGGTCGCTCCGTCCCGATCTTCAACGACAAGCACCTTTCCACCGACTGGAAGGAGTGCGTGGAGATGGTCAGCGACTCCAAACGGCTTAAGTTCCCTTTCATCGCGGGTTCGTCACTGCCCGTGACCTGGCGGCTCCCGTCGGTCGACATGCCCCTCGGAGCTGACCTGCGAGAGAGTGTCTGCGTCTGTTACGGCGGTGTCGACAGCTATGACTTCCACGGGTACGAAACGGCCCAGTGCATGTCGGAGCGGAGAAAAGGCGGTGAGGTCGGCATCCGCTCTGTCCATGCCCTCAAGGGGGACGCCCTGTGGACAGCTCTCGAGGCCCCTGAACGCCAGGTCACCCAGCGACTCTTCGTGTCAGGCCTGAACCGCAGCCATAGCCTGCCCGTGGAGGGAGGGTTCCCGACCGCCAAGGTGACCTATGAATGGGCCAAAGCGACGATGCCGAACACCACCGGTTTCTTCGTCGAGCACTGCGACGGCTTCCGCACGACCATGTTCCTGACCGATATCTCTGACTTCAATTATGCGGGGGCGATTGGCGATTCCGGGGAGACGATCGGCTGCCAGATGTACCTCCCGATGCCTGGACGCGGGGCGTCGACAGCCGACTTCTTCAACTCACTGGTTCGCTCCATCGAGAACGTCGTGTTGACTGGCGAGGTCCCCTACCCCGTGGAACGCACGCTGTTGACCTCGGGCATGGTGATCGGAGGCGTCGACTCGCTCTTCGCGGGCAAGAAAGTCGAGACGCCCGAAATGGCTGTGGCCTACAAAGTCGGCGAGGCATCGACCTACTGGCGGGAATAGAGTCCGCGCCGTAGATTGCTTCCCGCGACGGCCACCCGTCAGGGCTGTTGCTCATTGATCGATTCGTAAAACCGGGACCGCTCGACTGACAGCGGTCCGGCAGAAGGAGTTTGCGATGTTCCATCGCCGACGCGTGTTGGAGTTGCTGACGATCGCAGCCTGCCTCAGTGCGGCACTCGTGTCATCCGTTCCCGCCGAGGATTCTCCCAAGGAGCAGGTCGCCGGGAAGGAACTCTGGTCGGTGGGAGTCTCCCGCGCGGTCATCACTCCGGAGAAATCGGTCTGGCTCGCGGGCTATGGGTCGAAGCGGGCTCCGGATGGCAAGCTGCACGATCTGTGGATGAAAGCTCTAGCCCTGCGAGATACTGGCGGTCGCACAGCTGTCCTGATCACGAGCGATTTTCAGGGCGTCCCCAAGGTCATGAGTGACCGTGTCTTTGCCCAGCTCAAAGAGAAATACCAGCTGGAGCGGACGCAGGTCATTTTCACCTTCTCACACAACCACTGCGGCCCGCGTCTGGGTGATGACCTGATCGACTACTACATCGTCGAAGAGGAACAGGAGAAGCTCGTCGCGGAGTACACCGATCAGATGGTGGCCGCGACAGTCCAGCTGGTGGGTGATGCCCTGCAGGCAATGGCTCCCGCCAACATCCAGATCGGTTCCGGGAAGGCCACCTTCGCCGTCAATCGCCGCAACAACCGCGAGGCGGATATCCCCGCCCTGATGGAGGCGGGCACACCTCTGGTCGGTCCGGTCGACCACTCGGTGCCGGTCCTGACCGTGACACGGCCTGACGGGAAACTCGAAGCGGTGCTGTTTGGATATGCCTGCCACCCGACCACGCTGAGTTTCATGACCTGGTGCGGTGACTATCCGGGATTCGCTCAGGTCGAGATCGAGAAGGCCCACCCCGGCACCACAGCCATGTTCGTCAACACCTGTGGCGGTGACCAGAACCCGTTGCCGAGACGCAAGGTCGAGCTGTGCGAGAAGTACGGACACATGCTGGCCGTCGGCGTCGAGGAAGCGATCAAGCAACCGCTCAAGCCCGTTCAGCCGAAGCTGAAAACAGCGTTCGAGCTGGTGGATCTGCCCTACCTGAAGGTCATCTCTCGTGAGGAACTGACGGTGCTGACCAAGGACGCAAACCAGATCAAGGCCCGCTGGGCGACTCGCCTGCTGAAAAAACTCGACGATGGAGCCACGTTTGAGTCGGCCTACCCGTACCCCATTCATGCCTGGCGACTGGGCGATGAGATGCTGCTGATCGGCATGGGAGCGGAGACCGTGGTCGACTATGCCCTGCGATTCAAGGCGGAGTACGGTCCCGGCACCTGGGTCTGCGGCTATGCCGACGACATGATCTCCTACATCCCCTCGCGACGAGTGTGGGAAGAGGGGGGGTATGAAGGAGGCTTCAACCTCTATGAATATGGTCGTCCCGCCTTCCGCTGGGAGGGAAGCATCGAAGACCGTATCGCCGCCTCCGTTCATAAACTGGTCGAGCAGGTGAAAGACACCCGGTAACGGGGGCTTGAGAATGGTGAGCTGATTCGCAAGCTCCCGTTACTCCGGACAGACAGGAATGTCTGTCCTGCTGCTGACCTTCAGTGGAACAGACATTCTTGTCTGTTCGTGTTTGAAGCCACCGCGAAATCTGAAACCGCTCCTGACAACTGACACTCAATTCCCCGTCATCAAAATCACTGAGTCCCCACCATGAAGATGCAACTGATCTCCCCGAAGAACCACTGCGGTGGAGCTTCTCATTCGACCACCCAGGCTGTGCGGGCCGGGAACCTGATCTTTGTCGGCGGACAGATGTCTCTCGATGAACAGGGACACGTGGTCGGCACCGACATCACGACCCAGGCCCGCAATGCCTTCGAGGCCCTCAAACGCGTCCTGGCCGAGGCCGGGGCGACGATGGCCGACGTGGTCAAACACAACATTTACTTCCAGTGCGAGGGTGACGAGGCCGCTGTGGCCAAGTTCATGGACGAGCTGAACGCGGTTCGGTGTACGTACTTCACCGCTCCGGGACCAACCACGACAGAGACCCGGGTTGGCCTCGAACGCAAAGGAGCCTTGATCCTGGTCGACGCCTGGGCAGTTGTGGGAGAGAAGAAGGAACTGCTCTCACCTCCCGGTCACTGGAGCTGGGAACAGAAGCTGCCGTTCTCGCAGGGGTGGAAGGTCGGCGACATGATCTTCGTCGGTGGTCAGCGATCTCTCGGGCCCAATGGTGAGCGGCTCGGCATCGGCGATATCGAGGTGCAGACCGACCACGCGTTCCGAAATCTCGACACGATGCTCCGCCTCGCGGGTGGCGATCGTCACAGCCTGATGCGGCAGAACACCTATTTCCGCTTCTTCGGCCAGGGCAGTGAAGTCACCAGCTACTGGGAGAAAATGACCAACGTCCGCAGGCGTTACATGTCGATTCCCTCCGCAGCTGGGGCTGGGCTCCGCATCACCGGCTTCCCCTATGCCGACGAGCTGATTCAAGTGGAAGGCATCGGCATGCTGGGCGACGTGAAGCAACGGCTGCAACCCGAAAACCACTGGGACTGGAGCATCTCAAACTCCCAGTTCACCCAGGGGTGGAAGATCGGCAACATGGCCTTCATCGGCGGTCAGATCTCCGCTGACAACAAAGCCAAAGCTGTTGGTAAAGATCTCGAAACCCAGACCCGCAACGTCTTTCAGTTCATTCGCAATGTGCTGGCCGAAGGGGGCCTCGACGAAACCGATGTGGCCAAGCTCTACATCTACTACTACGTCCCCGAAGATTGGGCCCAAATCGCCCAGGCCTCCGAGACTGTCGCCGCTGTGCAGAACGAGTTCTACCCGCAACCGGGCCCCTGTTCGACCTCAGTCCGTGTCTCCGGATTTGCCTTCGAGGACCTGCTGATCGAGATCGAAGCGATGGCCGTCTGCCGAGATTAAGCTGGACACGGCGGCTTGCGAGCGAGAGTGCAGGAACCGCCAGGCGGCAACCCCGGTGTATACCGATTTCACCGGGGTCGGGTTTCCGATGGACTTCGAGAAATCGAAGCGAGCCCGCGTTTTTCGTGGCTTACACGAAAACGCTCCTCGGTATGATTGCGGAGGCCGTTGCATCGACGAGGCTCCGGGAGATACCTCTCTCGGAGCACCTCGCGCGACGGAGGAGTCGATCATGAGATACTGGTTCGCCTGTCTTCTAAGTCTGTGCGTGTGGCCCGCAACTGGCTATTCCCAATCGGTGGGCATCTCGGTCTCAAACACCATCCCGCGTCAACCGCTTCCGATTCCTCCCGTGGGAAATGCCATCGGTGGGCGTCACTGTTATGGACCGCGACCAGCAATTGGATACGGCGTCTACGGTGGATATGGGTATGACCCGACGTTTGGGTTTGCCATTGCGAACCAGTCACCGTTCGGATTTAACTACACGGGATATTATGGGTATGGTGGCCCCGGATTCGGTGTGGGGTACTCAGTCCCGCTGTATGGTCCCACATACTATGGGCCCGCATGGGGTCCGTATGGAGGCTGGAACTCACCACTCATCGGCGCTCCCGTCTATGTGAACACTGCTCCCGTACTGCCGACTCTCCCACAATGGATGATCGATGAGGCCACCGTCGATCCCACCCCCAAAGCCAAACCAATCTCGCAAACCCATCGCAGCCTCGTCCGGCCATCAACCCCCGAAGCCCAGCTGAGAAGCGTCCGGATGCAGGCCGCCGGGGACAGGCTCTTCGCCAAACTCGACTACTCAGCTGCGGAGAAGAGTTACGCTAAGGCCCTGCAAGCGGCTCCAGACCGCCCGGATCCCTACGTGCGACTCGCCATCGCCAAGGCTGCCCGGGGTGACGTACGAGCGGCAGTCGCGTACCTGAAGCAGATGGCCGATGTCGACCCGACCTACCCCGGTCGTTCGGATTCGCTCGACACGCTGTTTGGACAACAGAACGGTTTGTCGAAACTACAGCTCAAGCAGCGCGCAGCCGACTGGACCAAGCAGGACATCCGCGACCCCGACCGAATCTTTCTGCTGGCAGCGATCTTGTACTTCGATCGTGACGACCGGTTCCGCACCCTGCTCGACACAGCGGTGAAGCTGGATGGCGATCAGGCATATTACCGTGCTTTTCTCGATGCAGTCCCAGTGGCCAGCAACACCGCCATCGCTCCGACTCCCGACGAGATTGATGCCCTGACCGGAGTTGAGAAAGCCCCGGCCCCAGAGCCTGCGGCAGATCTGGTTCCTGATTCAGGTCCCGTCCCCCTGACAATTCCGGCAAAGCCCAAGTCGCCTCCAGCGCCACTCTTGTTGCCACCCAATCTTCCTCCCATCCCGAAACCGTGAGCCAGTCGATGGGGCGAGGGAACGACTTCTATTCTTCTTCGGTCGTCTCAATCACACCATCCGCACTGGTCTCGCTGCCTCTGACCGGCAGTCGCGAGTTCAGATAAGACTCCAGCAGAACCTGCGCTGCCAGCATGTCGAGCTTCTTCTTCCGCTGCTTACGTGACAGATCGAGTTCAATCAACTGGTCAATCACCACAGCTGTCGTGCAACGTTCGTCATGCAGTGCCAGCGGGAGTTTAAGGTGCTCATACAGCCAAGCGGCAAAGCGGCGGCAGTGAGCAGACTTCTGGCTTTCGTTGCCGTTCATATGAATCGGCAGGCCGATGACAATCCCTTTGACAACGTACTCTTCGCACCAGTTTCGAATGTGCTTCAGGTCGAGAGCCGAGGTGCGGCGGGTGTAGTTCTCGATCGCACTGGAGATCGTCTGCTCAGGAGTTGAGATCGCGAATCCGATGCGTTTATCCCCGTAATCAATGCCGAGCAATCGCCCATAGCGGGGCGGCTCCGGATAGGTCACAACCGGCTCGACGTTCTCAACAGCCGATTCCGGAGGAGTCGGCGCTGACTCGGCGGGCGAGTTCATTCCTCGTCCCCGACATCATCGTCTTCGTCGAAGTCATCGGCGTCATCCGACACCGACTGCGGTGGCAGATCCTCTGTCAGAACCACGCGGAACACCAGCTCCGGTGTCTTTTTGCGATTGATTGCCCGGGCAAGTTCCGATCGCAATCGTCCGGTGTGTTCCGCGAGTCGGGCCAGCACGACCTGCGGCTGGAAATCCTTCGCGAACCCGAGCGGCGACACACTCACCATCAAACAGTGCGCATCGGGAGCCGGGACCACCTGAGAAACATACACATCACGCAGCCGATCGTCGTCCAGTTCTCCGGAGAGAATCTGGTCGAGTGTGCGCTGGACCTGGCTGCACATCTGGAGTGTTTTGCGGTCTGGTCGGCGGGGTTGATTCGACGACGGGCGACCGCGACGGGGAGATGTCATTCGATACTCCGTGGCAGGGCTGCGACGAGCGACAGACGCACGGTCCTGGAACATCCCTCCCGACGGGGAGAGACCGGCGACCAGATACAGAGGTTCGCTCTTTCCGGTCCGAAAAGCAATCGGGTTATCCAATCCGATTCACTTCCGGGGGAATCCGCAGGACCACGCGCGGACAGATCATTCGTCGCTCGGTGTCAACTTCGGCAATGGCGACGAGTTCCCCACTCGGATCGCACAGCAACACCTCACCGCTCAGTGAATCATCTGCCTCACTGATCGGAATCTCGTTTCCATTCTCCACCCGCGGAACGTCGTCCGCGGTGAGCATGATTCTCTGGACATCAGGGACCGCGCGAGTGGCCGGGATCAGATGTTCCTGAATCATGCGGCGGTCGGCCTTCTCAGGGTTGATCGCCGTTTCGACCGTGAAATCGCCCACCCGCGTCCGGCACAGACTCGTCATGACCGCAGCTGTGCCACACGCCGCTGCAATGTCCCGACCGATCGACCGGATATAGGTTCCCGTCCCGCACTCAATCTCCAGCGTGAACAGATCACCCACGTGTTCGAGCAGTTCGATCCGATGGACCTCGACTTCACGCTCGGGAACCTCGACTGGTTTGCCTTTGCGTGCCTTCCGATAGGCTGGCTTCCCGTTGATCTTCACGGCGCTATAGGTCGGAGGCAGCTGGATGATTTTCCCGACAAAACGGGGCAACACCTCGCACAGTTGTTCGGTCCTCACCTGTGGGGCATCCGGGAGGACTTCCACCTCAGTTTCAATGTCATCCGAGTCGCTGCGACGGCCGAGTTGGAATGTGGCAACGTAAGTCTTCGGCAGCCGGTGCAGGTACGGGACCAGTCGGGTCGCCCGCCCCAGACAGATGACCAGAACGCCGGTGGCCAGCGGGTCGAGCGTCCCGGAATGTCCAACCTTGACCCGGCGGACTTTATACCCGAGACGGTCAACGACATCGCGTGAGGTCCAGGAGGCGGGTTTGTTAACGTTGAGCAGGCCAAACATATGAGCAGTGACGAAGGGGCAGGAAGAGGATGCGACACGGACGACTCGTGACGCAGAGCGGGTGGGCTTAGCCACCGATCGAGTACATCGGTCGCGTCGGCTGGATGAAGCGGGCGGTGTTGATTTCGTGACCCTCCCACTTGGCGTGGATCGAGTCGCGGACCGCTTGTTGAATAACTTCATCGGACGCATCACCACGCAGCAAGCTGCGGAGGTCGGTCTCTTCGAGACTGAAGAGGCAGTTCCGGAGCTTGCCGTCGGCGGTGATGCGGAAGCGATTGCACTGAGAGCAGAATGGCCGGCTGATTGACGCAATGAAACCAATGCGTCCGATCCCGTCGTTGAACTGGTAGTCTGCGGCCGGAGCCCGCGGGTCCGCATTCGGGACGGGGACCAGCGGGCGAATCCCACTGGAAATGATGTCGATGATCTCTTGAGCGAAGAGGACCTTCTCGCGTTCCCACGCGTTGTCGGCATCGAGCGGCATGTACTCGATGAAACGGACCTCGTGGCCGGTCGTCCGGGCAAAGTGGCCAAACGGGACCAGTTCGTCTTCCGTCATCCCGCGCACCGAGACCGCGTTGATCTTGATCTGCTGAAATCCCGCCTTCTCCGCAGCTTCGATCCCTTCAAGAACCTTTTCATAACCCTCGCGGCGGGTGATCTGTTTGAACTTCTCGGCATTGAGGGCATCGAGGCTGACGTTCAATCGGCGCAGCCCAGCTGCGTATAGATCCGCCGCCTGTTCGGCCAGCAGGATGCCGTTCGTGGTCAGCCCGATATCTTCGATCCCGTCAATCTTCGACAGCACGGCAACGAGCTTGGCCAAGTCCTTGCGAACGAGCGGCTCACCGCCGGTCAGTCGCAACTTGTTCACTCCGAGCGGCACCGTCAGCCGGACGAACCGCTCGATCTCCTCATATGTGAGAAGGTCGACACGGTCCATAAACTGCACATTCTCTGCTGGCATGCAGTAGAAGCAGCGAATGTTGCAGCGGTCCGTGACGCTGATTCGCAGGTTATTGTGCGAGCGTCCGAACGTATCGACGAGCGGGAGTTGGGGCAGTAAGTCCATGACACACTCAGTATATACGTGCGGGCAGAACTGAGTCAGCCTATCGCGAGAAGAAGTCGAATTCGAGGACCGTACTTTCCCTCTCCCCCACCCGGGAGAGGATTTTCAGAACTGGCCACGCTTCTGGGGGAGAGGTACCAGAATCCGGGATCGCTCGTCGGCGTTACGGGGGGCTTCTATGATCTGGGCCATGCAGGTCGCGGGGGGGATCCGTGCGGCTGTGCAATCCGATTGGGCAAACTTCAATCAGCGGGACATTTCATGGCGGATGCCTCTTTGCGACTGGCAGAAATCGTAGCGGTGGGTGCAGAGCTGACCTCAGGGGCCAAGCTGAATACCAACAGCCAGTGGCTCAGTGCCGAACTGTCCGATCTGGGGATCGTGACTGGCTGGCATACAACGATCACCGATGATCTGGCTATCAATGTGTCTGCCCTCCAGCTGGCGGTGGACCGGGCTGATGTCGTGCTGATTACCGGAGGACTTGGACCAACGCTGGATGACCTGACTCGCGAGGCCCTCGCCCAGCTGGTGAATGAAGAACTGGTTCTCGATCAGGAATCTCTGGATCTCATCGTCAGGTACTTCGAGAAACGCGGGCGACCGATGCCCGAGCGGAACCGCATTCAGGCCTACTTCCCGAAGAGTGGCATCGCTCTGGCCAATCCGATCGGCACAGCTCCTGGCGTGTGGATGTCGGTTCCACGACCGGGGAAGCCTGATTGCCTGGTGGGGGCCATGCCGGGCGTACCGAGTGAGATGTACCGCATGTTTCATGAGCAGGTCGTACCGCGACTTCCCGGACGTGACCGCGTGATCATGAAGGCACGCGTGAACTGCTTCGGCTGTGGGGAGTCACACGCCGAGGAACTGCTCGGCGACCTGACCGCCCGTGACCGTGACCCCGAAGTGGGAATCACCGTCCATGATGCGACGATCACACTGCGGATCATCGCCCACGGCAAGCAAGAGGAAGAATGCCGGGCCAAGATTGCCTCGACAGATCAACTGATTCGCGAACGACTCGGGGCACTCGTCTACGGGGTCGAGGATGAGGAACTCGAAGATGTCGTCGCTCGTGAGATGCGACAGCGCGGACTGACTCTCACCACGATCGAAACCGGCACAGCTGGCGAACTGGCCCAGCGCTGGTTCAAGACCGGGTCGCCCAGCTACCTGGGGGGCGAGGTGCTTCCCGAGTGCCGCTGGCCGCATGGCGTCGGGACTATGGAAGCAAGCACCTATGAACTGGCCCGTGCGACCCGTGAAAAAGCGAACGCGGACTTCGCGTTGGCGATTTCTCCCTTTCCGCCACTGCCCAAGACCATGAGCGCCCCGCCCGTCGAGGTGTGGGTCGCCCTGGCTACACGTTCCCAGATTATCAGCGAACGTGTTTTGCTCTCGGGCAACCCCGCCATTCATCAGAGTCGTACTGCCAAGGTCGCCAGCGACCTGCTCCGACATCATCTCGCCGGAAGGACCAGACCGTGTCCCACGTGATCGATCCACTCTCTCTGATTCGCCCGCATCGCAAGATCATCGGCATGTCGGCGGTGCTGTTGCCGTTCTTGTCAGACGGTGAAATCGACTGGGACTCATTCCGCAAACAGCTGACTCGGACCTCCGGATGCGGTCTGACCCCAGCTGTGAATATGGACACTGGCTATGCGAACCTGATCGACGATACGACTCGACGAAAAGTGCTGGCGGTGACCCGCGAGACACTTGGCAACTCGAAGTTTGTGGCGGGTGCCTACGTCGGCGACACGCCCGGTAGCCGCTTTGCGATCGATCTGTACTCACAGCAGATGGAATGGATCATCGAAGCGGGCGGTACCCCGGTGATCTTCCAGTCGTATGGTTTGACTCAGCAGAGTGATGAAGGCGTTGTCGAGTCATACCGCCAGCTCGGACGGCGCTGCGATCAGTTCATCGGATTTGAACTCGGAACGATGTTCGCTCCATTCGGGAAGATCTACTCGCTCGACCTGTACCGTGGGCTGATGGGTATCCCGCAGTGTCTGGGAGCCAAGCACTCCTCACTGAGCAGGCAGCTGGAGTGGGAGCGGCTGGTTCTTCGCAATCAGGTGCGGCCCGACTTCCTGGTGCTGACCGGGAACGACCTGGCGATCGACATGGTGATGTATGGCAGCGACTACCTGCTGGGACTGAGCGCCTTTGCTCCCGACAAGTTCGCCGAGCGTGACAAGTATTGGCAGACGGGCGATCCACGGTTTTACGAACTGAATGATGCGCTGCAGTATCTCGGGTGCCTGGCGTTCCGTGAACCCGTGCCAGCCTACAAGCATTCCGCAGCTATGTTTTTGAAACTCCGCGGGTGGGTCGAAAGTGATCAGACACATCCACAGAGCGCGACGCGGCCCGAGAGTGATCGGGAGATTCTTCGCGGCATCCTCAAAATGCTCGGCGAGAGCTCCGTAACTTGAGAGCGGCAGACGTGAGTCTGCCGAGTGGTGAACGGTCTCTACGCTCCATGCCTCGGCAGACTCACGTCTGCCGATCTCGATGACGCTCATTAAAGCCCTAGCCACCTCCGGTCTTTTGCCCTCCATACCCCCATCGGTTACGATCGACTTTTCACCGATGTTCTTATGGGCCGGGTCGCACTCTGCGATGACCTCGCTCTCTGTTTATCCCCTCTTGGAGGAGTCCGCCGTGACCAAGCCGCTCGTAAATCGTCGCCGCTTCCTGCAATCCACCACCCTCGCAGCTGCAGCGGGAGCTGTGGCTCCGCTGTGGATTCCCTCCTCGCGAACACTGGCGGATGAGGCGAAGAGCCCGAACGCTCGTCTGCGTCTGGGCTGCATTGGCACCGGTGATCGCTGGCAGTCGGTGGGCCCTCAGGCGATGAAGTTTGGCACCTGCGTTGCCGTCTGCGATGTTGACGCCGCCCATGCCGCCAAGGGTAAGGAGGTCGCCCTCAAGACCAACGAGATGTATGGTCAGAAGGAAGCCCAGGTCGATGTCTACGAGGACTATCAGAAGATCCTCGAACGCAAGGACATCGACATCGTGACGATCGTCACGCCCGATCACTGGCACTCCAAGATTGCCATCGAGGCCATGCAAGCGGGCAAGGATGTCTACTGCGAAAAGCCGCTGACCCTGACGATCAACGAAGGCAAGCAGATCGTCAAGGTGCTCAAGGAGACCAAGCGAGTCTTCCAGGTTGGAACGCAGCAGCGGACCGACATGAAGCAGAACTTCCTGCAGGCGATTGCAATGATCCGCGATGGCCGAATCGGGACCGTGAAGCGGGTGACCTGTTCCATCGGTGGGGCTCCTTCCAGCGAAGCGATCCCCGTTGTCGCCACCCCGGAAGGACTGAACTGGGAAAAATGGCTTGGTCAGGCCCCGGTGGTCGACTATCGCTTCAAGGACACTGGATCCCGCTACGGTAATTCGCGTTGTCACTACGAGTTCCGCTGGTGGTATGAGTACTCAGGCGGCAAGATGACCGACTGGGGCGCTCACCATGTCGACATCGCCTCATGGGCAATCGGCATGGACCAGACAGGCCCGACCTCTGTCAGCGGCTGGGGCAAGCACCCGGTCCCGTTCAAGGACGGAGTGCCGACTCTCGACGACCGTTACAACACGGCGACCGACTTCGATGTCACCGTGATGTGTCCAAACGATGTCGAGATGCACATCGTCAACGACCTGACCGACGAGCAGAAGAAACTGGCGAAGGTAACCCGCGTGAAGGACGGCAAGGAAGAACTGGCCGACGGCAACGGAATCCTCTTCGAGGGGACCGATGGAGTCTTCCATGTCAGCCGCGGCCAGCTGCGCGGTCCGGCTTTTGAAGCCCTGAAGGACAAGCCGCTGCCCGAGGGGGCGATCGAAAAGGTCTACGGCGGCAAGTTGCCCGAGTCGCACATGGCCAACTTCATCGAATGTGTTGGTACCCGTAATCTGCCGATCTCGGATGTCTTCTCGCACCACCGGGCGATGACGGTCTGCCACCTGGCGAACATCGCCATCCGCCTCGACCGGAAGATCAACTGGGACTCGACGACCGAAATGATCACCGGCGACGATGCCGCAGCAGTGTGGATGGGACGCGAGCAGCGGAAGGGCTACGAGATCAACGTCTCGATCTGATGCCCGCTTCGGTGGAGGAGAGCTGGATCAGGAGCAGATCCCAATGTCTGCTCCGCACCTAATGGCCCCTGCACATGAGCTAAGTGCAGTCTCCACCATTCGATGCGATTAAAACCCCGAAAGTCCAGCGGTGATCACCGCTGGACTTTCGCATTTTGTAAGAAGTACATGCCAGCTCGAAACCGGCAGTCTCTGCCGAAATCGCTCTGGACAGGGTTGCCCCGTTGACCAAGAATCCCGCCCGGAAAGGCCGACTGGCAGATTCTGCCAGTCGTATTGCGCCTCGGATGGATCCGACCGCAGCCCCGATTGCAAGGACATGACATGCGACCGAACATTTCGGGATCACTGCGAAGGATCGCACTGGGCATAATGTTGCCAGCTGCGCTGACATCAACAGGGTGCTATCACTCGACGATGTATCCCGGGTATGGGGCGCCGATGTACGGAAATCCGGCTCCCGGCTATGGTGGCTACCAGGGGATCCAGACCATGACCCCGGGGACTTACTACGCCCCGGGAACGGCACCGACCTACAACCCGAACAGTTTGACCCCTCAAGCAGATCCGAACGCGAGTGGCTCCAGCAGTGGTAGCGGTGTTGGTGGTCAAAATGGCGGCAGCAGTAATGCTCCGCCGTACAGTCCTCCGGCCGGGGATCCTCCAAAAAAGCCAGTACCTGATGGTCCTTATTACGAAAGCGGAGCTGGCGGCGACGGCAGCGCCCCGCAAGACGATCCTGCTGCAGAACCTCAGCTGAACCAGAACGACTCGGGGAGTCCATCGACACTCTCCAAGCCAGCGGCCAATGAAGAATGGGCCATCAAGCCTGCGAGCGGTAGTGACAGCTCCGACGTGGAAGCCCAGGAACCCACCGAGTCGGTGGAGTCACCTGCGACGGAACCTGCACTGGAGACAGTAGAACAAGAAGCAGAAGGCGACGAAGAACCATCGCTTCTGGCTCCGCCCATGCTGGAGGAACAGGAGCCGGTCAAGCCGTAAGAACTGCAATGGGACCGACAGCCATAAAATAGACAAGGGAAGCGAGAGCCAACTCTCGCTTCCCTTGTCTGTCTTCGATCCCAGTCCCTGCGACTCGTTACATCAGTCCCTTGCGTTTCAGTTCAGCAACCACGCTTCGCACGATTTCGCTGACCTCACCCGTCTGCACATCACCGTGTACCACGCCCGTCGACACGGCAGCCGGCTGAATCGGACAGCCACCATTCGGCAGATCGGTAAACCCGTGGCGTGAGAGCAGGCACTGGATCGTGTTCTGCAGTGCAGCCAGATCGGTCTCCTGTTTGTCGCTGATCGGCTGACGGCCCTTGCCGATGTTGAAGCCGCGGCACTTCGCTCCGGCCCGGAATCCGTCCGGGAACTCCGAGTGGTACAGCATCGCGTCGAACAGCGTCACCAGGTCGTACTGGATCAGCCGGGCCTCATCGAGTCGCAGAGACATCGTCAGGTCGTACAGCTTGCGCGTCATTTCGGGGACGACACCGCTCGATGCGTTCGTTCCACCGTCGCAGCCGATCAGCAGCATCGGCATCAAGGCCGCGTCCCAACCGGTCATGAACGCGAATTCGGGACGGTTCGGACGGACAGCCTGAATCATGCGGATCATGTTCGGCACATCGCCAGTCGAGTCCTTGATCGCGACGATCTTGGGACACTCTTCGCTCAGACGCTGAATCGTCGGCACATCGATCGGGCTGGCGAACATCGGGATGTTGTACAGCGTGACATCGATCGGCGTGTTGCGGGCGATCTCTTTGAAGTAGGCGTAAACCGCTCCGGGGCTCAGCTTGTAGTAGAACGGAGCGACGATGGCGACGGCCCGGATTCCGAGCGAGTGAGCATATTCACAGGCCTTGATCGTCTCGCGCGTGTTGGCTTCGGCGGCACCGGCCAGAATCGGCACACGGCCAGCCGTCTGGTCGGCGATGATGGCGAGGATGCGACGACGCTCTTCGACGGTGAAGCGGGTGAATTCGCCGGTCGAGCCGTTCGGGTAGAGCCCGTGGACACCCTTGGCGATCAGCCAGTCGATGTACTCGCGCAGTACCGGCTCGTTGATTTCTCCCTGTTCATCGAGAGGAACCAGATTTGGGGTGAAAATTCCGTGCAGACGTTCAGTGTTAGCCATCAATCTCAACTCAGTTTGGACAATCGGAAGGCAATGCATCGCCCCCCAATGTCATCGTGCTGCTTCCTCCGGTCCGCGGGCACAGACCCTGGAAGATTGATCGACAAGTTAGCCAGACGGGGACAGGATTGCACCCGTCCGAACCTCACCCCTCCCCGACACGGGCGCCCCAACCCGCAAAATCGCTACAAACGGAAGGGGATCGAGGTTGGCGATGGTCGACAGATTTTGGTCATGTGATGGTGTTTGATCAGAACTCCGGCCGTCTCATCGAGGCTGCAAGAATTACTCATCTCTGCCATGCAGGCTGACGCACATTGGTGCTTACTTTAGAGCCAAGCCTCGTTTTATCGCTTCAAAAACACTCGAAACGTCCAACGTGGCTCGCCCTCGCTGACGATTCGGGTTGGAAACGTATGTACGCGGTGAGGGGGTGGGGACTACCCGCGACTACTTCGCAGCTGGAGTTGCAGCGTCTTTCGCCAGAATTTCGGCGTGCAGACGGGCGACCTGGCTCATGTAGTGCGGACCATATCCGGACTGCTGAGGCCATGTGTTTTTTGCAGTTGCGGAGAGGTGTTCACGAGCGGCGGCGGTTCGTCCCTCGACGGCGTCATTCAATCCGACATAGAGCTCGGCATAGAAGAGTCGCTTCTGTCGCTCGGTATCTGAAATCTGGGCCTCGCGGATTTTCGACAGCAATTCCTCGGAGGTCATCGTTCCCTGAAAGAGTCGATACACATCGCCGAACGGTTCGCGGTCGTCCTTTTCGTACTTCAACAGCCCTTCACGGGCCTTCTCGACGCCAAAGGCCTTGTACTGACAGAGATACCGCCAGATGCCATTCTCGCGATCCACATTGTCGAATGAGTGGTACCGCTCGAACTGTCCCGCAGCCTGCTCGTACTCGCCGGTGTAAAACCACGCGATTCCCCGCCTCCAGTGCCCGGTGTCGAGTGCCGGGTTGAGTTCCACCATCTTGTCGTAGTCAGCTGCAGCTGATTTGAAATCACCAAGAAAAAATCGGACATCCCCGCGACGGGAATAGAGATCGTCGTTCTTCGGTGAGGCCTCGATGGTTGCCGTGAGGCGAGCTTCCGTGTCCTTCCAGCGCTGCATGTCGTCTGCCACAGCGATCACAGCCAGAGCACTGAACAACACTGCCGCGATGCGCATGGTTTTCATTTCACATGACCTTTGCCGCAAGGTGAATGATCCTCAGGGGAGAGATCATCTGTCTGAACTGGACCTCAGTCTATCGGTGGCCTCACTCCCAGACCATGACTCAGCGGTTCAACGCAGTGTCACAGGCGAATGGTCCATGAGTGACAATTGATACTCACTCGGGTATCAGTATGAAAGACTCGATCCCTGCTGGCAGGTCTCCTGCTGCTGTCCGGTTGCTCGCCCCGAACAAGGTTTCATACATGTCGACTCGAACTCTGTGGTTGGCTGCGTTATTGCTCTGTGGATTTTGTGGCTGTTCGGGAGACGCCGCGAAGCCGGACCCGGCAGATGAATCTGGAGCGAGTTCGACAGCTGCCCCAAGTCCCCCCAAGGCATCGCGCGGCACGATCGGCGTCTCGTTGCTGGCTTTCGAGAATCCCTTCTTCAAGGTCATCGCCGACAACATTGATGCGGAGGCGAAGAAGAATGGCTACGACTGCATCCTGCTCAGCGCTGACAACGATGCGACGAAACAGTCCAACCAGGTCAAGGATTTCATCGTCAGCAAAGTCGCAGCCATTGTCGTCAGCCCAGCTGACCCTCATCTGATCGTTCCGGCGATTGAGGATGCCAATGCAGCGGGGATCCCGGTCTTCACCGTGGACATTCCGTGCCCGTCACCGAACGTCAAGATTGTGTCGCAAATCGCGACAGATAACCTCGGTGGAGGACGCGAGGCGGGCAATGCGATCATCGAAGCTCTCGGGGCACAAGGCGGTAAAGTGGCCATCCTCGGCTTCGCGGCCGCTCAGTCCTGCATCCTGCGAGTCAAAGGCTTCCAGGAAGTGATCGAGGCCCACAACGCGAACGCCACCAACAAGATCACCATCGTGGGTGAGTACGAAAGCGAAGGAAAACGCGACCGAGGAGCTGCTGCGATGAAAGACATCCTGCAATCGAACGATGGTCTCAACGCGGTGTTCGCCATCAATGACCCGGCGGCACTCGGGGCTCGTGCTGCGCTCGAGCAGGCGGGGAAGGCCGATGCGGTCATCATCGTCGGCTTCGATGGCCAGCCCGAAGGGAAGCGGGCCATCCGTGAAGGCAAGATCTACGCCGATCCGATCCAGTTCCCCGACCGCATGGGAGTCGAAGTGGTCCAGGCGATTATCGCCCACTCCAAGGGGAAAGAAGTTCCCGCAGAGACGTTGATCCCAACGAAGCTCTACAAGAAAGCCGATGCGGAGCAGGATCCGAGTTTGAAGTAGCGGTGCGTGAATCGACGCTTTTGCGAACTCTACTGTCGACGACTGCCGGGTAAACGAGCGGTAGGCATATTGGGCGGCGTGCGTGGCTGACCGTTCTCGATCCCGTTCATCAGGCCCTTGATTACGTCATCCAGAATCGGGACACGCGGCTGAATGACCGCTTTGTAATTGTCGATCGTGCCATCGACACGCACCCAGACCCAGCGGCTGGCGACCCGCTGGATGATCGGTTCGAGAACCGGGACCCTGTTGCGGGCATCTGTGTAAAAGTCGAACGAGATGCGACCGTCCTGTTCACCTGCGAAGCCCACTTTGCCACGACCGACCAGGCTGATGGCATCACCCACCAGTTGAATCCCGGTGAAGTCAAATTGTCCCTGGCGGATTTGAAAGTCGGCGTACGCGTACTTAAACGCCTTGTCTTCCTGTGAACGGAAGTTGGGCATCGAAAAGACTTTGACCAGAACCGGCAGCTCATACAGCTGGGCCTGAGTGATATCGACATATCCGACGCCCTCCACTCCCAGCGGCGAAGGCCCCACCCCATGAAACGCAATTCGGCCATTCACCGGACCTCGCAGACGTTCCCGAGATCCCTTCTCCTTGGCCCAGAGTTCGAGCTTGGCATTGCGAAGGTTGACCTCCGCGTCGTACTTGGTGTTGAGTGAGTTCTCGTAGTCGATCACAGCTTCCGCATTCAACGAGACTTTGCCGTCATACAGATTCGCGACCAACTCCCGCTCTGCGAAGGGGTTCTTCTCGGAGTAGGGTTGGGGGCTTCCAACAGGTGGCTTTCCGGCTGTGATCCGGTTGCCCACGATGCTGAATGGACCTTCCAGCTGCGAAAGCGGCAAGTCCCAGATCTGGGCGCTGTCGAGATCGACATATCCTTCGGCAGCCAACAACTGACCGTCCCAGGTCCCGTTGATCAACGTCACATGCCCGGTGGCCCGTTCGACGGTAACCCCCGCATTCAGCCGGTTGTCCTTGAGAGCTGTGTCGAGCTTGAAGCTGGCTGTCACGGTGGGTTCGGGGGCGCGATACTGCTTCATGTCGAGAGCCAGCACCAGATCGAACGGCCCGCGCGGATCGATCTGTTTCACAGCGGTCCGAATGGAACTCGGCAGCGCGTTGTGCAATTCCTCATCAGCGATGATCCGCGTGATGGCCACCTCGGGCAGGTGCAGTCTCCAATCGACACCGGTGGCCGGTTGAATCTGAAAGAAGGGAGACGGCTTCCCGGCGGTCCCGTTGAGTTCGACATAGGTTGAGCCGTGCCACCCTTCGGCATATTCCACCACGGCGGTCTGTCCATCCCAGCTCAGGGCACCGGAGACACGATCGAGCCGATATGGCAGTGCCGCCAGCTTGATCGCCGCCCCCTCCACCTTGATCACTGGAAGAGCGACCAGTGGTGTCTTCCCCGGGGACCACTGGATGTTGACCTTCTGAACATCCAGTTTGCCTGCTGAGGGGTTTAGCTGGTTCCAGACTTCCTGCAGTCGACTCGTCGCCGCGAGGCAGGCTTTCTTGAGTGACTCATCGATGGGAACATCCAGCGCATCGAGTTCGAGATCGAGCTTTCCCACCCCGTCGCGAGTCTCGTACTGGCCATTGCCGGTGACCGTCGCTTCGCCGCGCATTCCGCGGAGGTCCTGGAAGTGCCAGACATTCCCCCGAGTCGGATCGTGTTCAATATGCCCGGACACACCGGTGAGCAACATCGGGAAGCGGTCGTAGTTGATCTCGCAATCCTTCAGATCGGCTTTCAGGAAAGTCAGGAACTTGGGCCCCTTGCTCGCCACCTTGCGGAAGGAGACATCGACATCGCCATACCCGCTACGGATCTGAAGCGCCCGCAACGTGGCTGCGATCGCCTTCAGCTTCGGAGTATCAAAGGCTTCAATCAGCGTGTCGTCGACCGGCAGGCCCTGTGGTGTCTGAATACGCAGATCGGCATCGAAGTCTCCGTCGGTCAACTGCACGACACCGGTCAGGACTCCTTCGTGCCCCGAGCCCAAGCCCTTCATGTTGAGCAGGAACTTGTCCCCCTCCTGAACGATGGTGCCCTCGATGGCATTCACCGGGTACAGGAAGAGAGAGTGCTTCATGCTCCCGTCGTGGACGCGAAACTCTCTCAAAATGACGGGTGGCTTGCGGTCGGGAGCGTAGGCCAGATCGACATCGAATCGCCCCTTGGGCTGCAGCTGGTCATAGAGTTTCGCCATCTTGGGAGAGATGGCTTTGATCCGTTCATCGACGGGCAGATTGGACGCCTGAACCTGAATCGCCGGGGGACCAGGATCCACTCCGAGAGGTATCTCGCCCTGGATT
>CANJZR010000004.1 GCA_947479075.1 Planctomycetaceae bacterium | reverse complement strand
TATCTATGCGTTTCCTGCCACTCAGCCTGTTATTTTTCCTCTGGGTGGCGTTCGTTCAGGCAGGAGAACAGGCTGGTGAGAAACCGGTCGACACCTCCGTGGGCGACCGGCTCGTCGCGGAGTATTTCCGCCTGGAAACCGAACGTCTGGCAGCGAAAACCTTGGCTGATGTCCAGACTCTGACGGACTGGGAAGCCAAACGCCCCGAACTGCGGCGACAGCTGTTCGAAATGCTGGGGCTTGATCCTTTACCGCCGAAGACCGACCTGCAACCCGTCATCACGGGAAAGACCGAACACGAAGAGTTCACCGTCGAGAAGCTGCATTTTCAATCGTCTCCAGGGCTCTACGTCACGGGGAATCTTTATCTGCCGAAGAACGCAACCGGCCCACTGCCGACGGTGCTCTATGTCTGTGGGCATGCGGTCGTCAAGAAAGACAGCGTCTCATTCGGCAATAAGGTGGGCTACCAGCACCACGGTGGGTGGTATGCACGCAACGGATACGCCTGCTTGACGATTGACACACTTCAGCTGGGAGAGATTGAGGGGATTCACCACGGCACCCATCGCGAGGGGATGTGGTGGTGGCAGGCCCGTGGCTATACCCCGGCGGGCGTGGAAGCGTGGAACTGCATCCGGGCTCTCGACTATCTGGAGACCCGGCCCGAGATCGACAAGAACCGTATCGGAGTCTGCGGTCGATCGGGCGGTGGGGCTTATAGCTGGTGGATTGCCGCTCTCGATGAGCGAATCCAAGTCGCTGTCCCTGTCGCCGGAATCACGACGCTGAAGAACCATGTTGTCGATGGCTGCGTGGAAGGCCACTGCGATTGCATGTACCAGATGAATACTTACGGGTGGGACTACGCAACGGTCGCAGCTCTGGTAGCCCCACGCCCGCTGCTGATCGCGAATACCGACAAGGACGGAATATTTCCCCTCGACGGAGTCGTGCAGGTGCATTCGCAGGTCCGCAGGATTTACGAGCTCTATGGCAAGCCAGCGCACCTGGGACTCAACATTACCGAAGGGCCGCACAAGGACACCCAGGAACTCCAGGTCCATGAGTTCGTCTGGTTCAACCGCTTTCTCAAGCAGGCAGAGTCACCGATTGATAAGGTGGCCGTGAAGTTCTTCGAGCCCGAACAGCTGAAGGTCTTCGCGACACTCCCGACCGATCAGCGAAACACCACGATTCACGAGGTCTTCGTCCCCGCTGCTCAGATCACGACTCCCACCAGTTCCGCGGAGTGGGACGCCATGAAGTCAAACTGGCTGAAGCAGCTGATGACGCTGAGTTTCAAAGCCTGGCCAGAGGGACAAATGCCCGTCGAGCTGCGCACGATTCGTTCGGATGTGCAGAGCGGAATTCGCTGGACAGAACACGAGTATCTGAGCCAGGAACCCTATCGACTGTCGCTGTGGGGCGCTCAGTCCGCGAGCCTTGATCCGCAGCAGGCCAAACGCGTGGTACTTCACATTCTGGATCAGGTGGAGTGGGAGCAAGCTAGCCATTGGATGGAACGGGCACGCCGGGAGAAGGAGGCAGCGTCAGCAACTGAGAAAGCGATATCTCCGGAAGAGTCCGATTTCCGTGCCTTTTTGCAGATGTGCCGTCAGCCAGGCGCGTATCACGTTTTCTTCGCTCCACGTGGAATTGGTCCGACCGAATGGACGCGGAATGAGCGAGAACGTGTCCATATCCGTCGCCGCTTCGCACTTCTGGGCCAGACCGATGACAGTGCCCGTGTCTGGGACACTCGGCGGGCGATTCAGGCGGTTCGCTCAATTCCATCGCTGAGCGAAATTCCGCTAACGATCGCCTGTAAAGGGAGGGCAGCGGGCTGGGGCGTGTATGCCTCGCTCTTTGAGCCTCCGGTCGCTGACCTGCAGCTGACCGATCTGCCGGTCGATCATGCCAGCGGACCGATCTTCCTGAATGTCTCTCGCATTCTCGAATTCCCCCAAGCCGTGGCGATGGCTGCGGATCGTAGCCGGGTTGCATTACGTTTCTCGGGCACCGAATCTCGGACCGGCTGGGAATTCGCCCGGACCGTTGGTACCTTGACGGGACAGCGTCGTGATGTCGGACTGACGATCGAATAGCATCAGCAGTCCAAGCAGACGCGGGACCGTTCACCTGGATCTCCAACGGCGTTCTGCTGTTGGACGGGTCGTTGCCTCATCTCGCCATACTTCTGGCTCGGAGCAGGTTCTTATGTGCTTGTCCTCAAGACGATTTCTGTTTGCAGCGGCTTGCGGCCTGCTGAGTGGAGCGATGGCGTTTGGGACTTTCGCAAGGGCCGAAGACAAGGCTGAAGCGATCACTGGTTCCAATGCCCCTGCAGCTCCCAAGCCGAAGCTCTTCTCAACTCCCTCCACCGCTGGCGGCAGCGGCCATCGGACCGTGATCGGAAATGGAGGGATTGAGTATCCCGTGGCAGTCGTCCGCGGGACTCCCTACCAGATGGGTTATCACCTAGGTCAATTGACTCGCCAGGAGATCCACCAGTTCGTCCCCCCAGCTCTCGCAGGGATAGCGAAGGAGTTGGGCGTCTCGACGGAGTTTTTGACCGAAGTCTGGTCTCGCTCGGCGTCCTATACAGATGATCGTGTGGAGCAGGAGATGGTTGGGCTGGCAGATGGTTCGGGGCTGCCGCTGGCCACTTTTCAGGCCTTGCATGCGGTCTCGCTCCTGATGCCGTACTCGTGCAGCAGTATTGCGGCCTGGGGCGAAGCGACCGTCGATGGGCACCTGTATCAAACCCGCAATCTCGATTGGAACATGGAGGTTGGTGCGCATGAGTATCCGATGATCGTGCTCTACATTCCTGATCAGGGGACGCCGCATGTGGTCCCCAGTTTTGCGGGTGTTATCGGGGCTCACACCGGAATGAACACGAAGGGGATTGCCCTCGCCGAAATGGGCGACTCCCCGGGCAAGGAAGCGCCGTACCAGATTCACGCGCCGCACTTCACGACGTTCTTCCGCACGATGCTGTATGACGGGGATTCACTGACGAAGGTGCTCGATATTTTCCAGTCGGTCCCGCCGACCAAGCGTTATCACTTCGTCTTCGGAGACGGTCAGGCGGAGTTACGGGCGGTGAAGTTGCGGGCTCATGCTCCGGAAGGAGCTGAGAAGTGGCTGTCGATTTGGAAGGACAACGATCCGAACGATGAATTCGCGCCACGAGTTTTGACCGGCTGTGTCTATAACGACGAAGGTCGAGGGGCCTTCCCGACCTTGAAAGCTGAACATGGAAAGCTCACGGGGGAGAAACTCGTCCAACTCGCCAGCAGTATTCCGATTAAGGGCGGCAACGTCGAGAACGTCGTCTATGACGCCACCGATTTCCGCATGTGGGTCTCCTATGCCCACCAGGACAAAGAGGCGTATCAGCGTCCCTATGTCTATATCGATCTGAAGACGATCGACGCCGATGGCGACGGCAATCCCGATATTAGTCTCAAGTAGATACCGCCTCGAACTGCTGGCTCCATCACAGTCGCCCGAGTTCAACTCGATTCGGGCGACTGTTCGTTTTTGCCATCACCGAATGTTGACTCGACGAAAACCCGCAAGTCATAACTCCTCGCAGCGTGTTGCCGTTCTATTTCAATGACAAAGTCACACACAAGAAACCCGACACTCTTCCTTCGTTTCCTTGCTTCGCTTTTGTTCGATTTTCTTCCTGCTCTCAACAAAAGGACGAGGCACTGCGACACCATCAGAGTTCAGTACCATTTGGGCGTTATTGGATTTGAACAAAAGGCAACGAAGGGAAGCAAGAATGAAGGCAGGAGAAAGAGGTTCGTTGTCTGGTGAACGGAGAGGGGAGTGGAGATGGGAGGATGGCAGTTGGTCGTATTTGATCTGGCTTGTATGAGTCGCCGGGGATTCGCGGCACGGGGTGTGCATTAAGTCTGCTTTGGAAGCAATGCCCGGAAGAGGCATTTTGAGGCAGACGCGACGACCGCAGCTGACTCTTGAGAATCTCTTCGCACGGCAGTGGTTTGCGGCGAAATGATCCGGTTCGGAGACGGACGGGTTGTCGGCTGCAATCTGCACTTCTTTCAATCTGCCGGTCGGTGGATTGCAAAAAATGCAACTTGGCACGGAAGCCTGGTGAAGTATGAATGTCGCCGCGTTCTGCGTGATCGCTCTGTCGGCTCTGGGAGCTGGCGAGCGGGGATACCTTCTGGAGTTCAGTTCGGAAACCTGCGGCCCCTGTCAGCAGGTGGCGCCCGTCGTGGCCAAGCTGGAACGCGAAGGCCTTCCGATTCGCAGTGTGGACGTGAACGCCGACCATGCCCTGGCTCAGCAGTACAACGTCACCTCGATCCCCGCATTTGTGCTCGTGGTCGATGACAAAGAAGTCGAGCGGAATGTCGGGTATCAGTCTGAAGGGCAGATCCGCCAAATGCTGGCCCGGATCCCTCAACAGAGCAGGGGACCCGGATCGGATCGTCTGTCAGTGAGTCTGGGGGACGAAGCTCCTCTGCCGCGCCCCGATGTGACCGAACCCGCTGAACCTCGGGACTCGAACACCACCCCTGGAAACAGTGTCACGTCGCAGGACGAATCCCCTCGCAGGATCTGGCCATTCCCCAAGAAGAGGCCGTCCAACGTTCGTTCCGAAATTCGGGGAAACAGCCCGGAAGCGACTCCGCCCGCTGATGTTCCCGCTCAGTCGTCCGCTGCCGACCCGATGGCTGCCAGCGTGCGGATCCGCATCATTACCGGGAACTCCGTGGTCAAAGGCTCCGGCACGATCATCGAAAGTCTGGCCGGTCGATCGACAATTCTGACATGCAGCCACATCTGTCGTGGCGCGACTCCGGATACCAAGGTCGAGATCGATCTGTTTCGTGACGGACAGCCGGTCACGATCGTGGGAACGATTGTGGGAACTGATCCCGATGCGGATGTCGGATTGCTTTCCATTCCCACAGATGAAGCTGTGGCATTTTGCCCTGTCGGGTCTGCTTCTGAGTCACCGGGCATGGGCGCCAAGGTCGTCAGTATTGGCTGTGGTGGTGGCTCCGAGCCAACGCGTGAACAGTTGCGAGTCAAGGATGTGAACAAGTTCAGCGGGCCCGACACGCTCATCTGTACGGGAGTTCCCATTCAGGGCCGTTCGGGAGGCGGGCTGTTCAACGAAGCGGGAACGCTGGTGGGCGTTTGCTTTGCAGCTGATTCTGATCTGAAGACCAAGAAGCCCAGCGGTGGAGTGTATTGCGGTCTGAAGCCGATTCACGCTCTGCTGGCCAAGCACGAGATGTCTCACCTGATTCCATCCGAAGGCGGAGAATCGCTGGCCGGACCGCCCGAATCGTCGGAGTCAGCTGCGCCTCAGTGGCCGCCCTCGTCTTCACAGGGTGTAGAGGCTCCACTGGCCATCACCGAGCCCAAGTCCGAAGAGGAGCCGGATTCCAAGGTTCCCGACTTTGACCCGCCGACCAAGGAACCTGCCAAGCCATTCTTCGTCACTCCCTCCAAGACGCCGCCGGTGGAAGAGTTCGTCGCCGATGACGCCGAGATCGTGGTTCTGATTCGTGGTCGGAACGAGAATAGCCCCAGTGATAAAGTCATCCTGATTCACAAACCCAGCCGCAAGTTCATGCAATTCCTGCAAGGCGAGGTTTCGGGCGATGGGGGTGAGGCGGCACCGATGACAAGTCGGTCGGGCCCCCCGATAATTGAGTCTCCGACAGATCGAGTGGTTCGCGCAAAGCTCCCGACAACCTCGTTGCAGGCGACGGGTCTGAAGGTGAAACGCGAACTCCGACCGTATGTCCGCTCGAAGTCGAAGTAGTTCGAGTGGGGCAGCGATCTATTGAGGAAATGCCAGACGGGAGAGCCACACGCTCGGCAGGTCAGGCTGGAGCAGTGTGGCCTCCACGCCTCGGCGACGCAGGACATTTTCCGCAGCCAGGTAACCGCTGCGGACTGCTCCCTCCATCGTGGCGGGCCAGCCCGTTTGAGTCCAATCGCCCGCCAGTTGCAGATTGCCTATCGGGCTTTGCTGCGTGGGTCGCAGCTGATCAATCCCGGGTGTCACAGAGAACACGGCACGCCGCTCAATCACCAGCCGCCCCCGCAACAGCTGGGCGTCTCGAGCCTCCGGCCACGTTTGGCGCAGTTCATCGGCCACCTGGTTCACGATGGCGTTCTGGTCTGCGGACTCGATGTCGCGGCTGGCGCTGATAACGACCTGACAGTACCAGGGATCACCCGGTTCGGTTTCTCCCGTGGAGCGGTTGAACATCCACTGACTCACACGGTCGACCAGTACGGCGTTCGGCATTGAAGTCAAAGGGCGGTCGAACCAGAGATGCACGCTGGCGATCGGAGCCGTTTCGATTTGCGAGAGATCGGGCCAGCACGTCTGGTCGATTCCACTGGCATCGAGGAGCGAATTCAGCCGGTAAGGCGGAATAGCCACGATGACATCCTCGGCCAGGATCTCTTCGCCGCTACGCGTTGTAATGTGTGAGATCAGCTGTTGTTCGAGCGTCAGTTTCTCGATGGGGGCCGAGCGATCGATGACGACGCCTCGACCGGAGAGAAAGTCCGAGGCAATCTCATCGTTGAGGCGGGTCAGTGATTCCGTGGGGACCAGGACCTCCCAGCCGGTGCGATTCCTCGCGAATCCATCGAGCAATACTTTGCGGGCGTAGCTGGTGTCGATTCGGTCGAGCGATTCACTCAGGGCGCTGACGAGTACCAGATGCCAGAACCCACTGCAGATCCGGGGCGTCTGGTAATGCTGTGTCAGCCAGTCGGAGAGGCGGACCCCGCGCAGCCTGGAACTCGACGTGCGTAGCAGGCTCGATAACCCGTACAGCAGACGCATCCGCTCGGATAGGCTCAGCCAATGCAGCGAAGCCATGGAGGGGAACAGATGCAGCGGAGCCGGGAGCGGAGCGGCTTTCATGACCGTCGCGTGACCGGTTGTTCCGAGAAATGTCAGTGACTTCTCACGCCTGAAAAGTCGTTCCGCTCCGATGGTCTGCATGAAATGAGCGAAGTTCGTGCAGCACCCCATGCTGACGTGCTGACAATTGTCGAGCTCCTCGCCGTTGGTGGGGTCGATAAATGACGAGGCCCGGCCTCCCAGCTTCTGCCGTGATTCCAGCACGCGGCAGGTCACCCCGCGCGATGACAGCCCCACAGCTGCCGCCAGGCCAGCGAGGCCACCACCGATGATCACGACAGGAGGAGATGTGGACATCTGGAAGTCTTTGCTGGCGTTCAGGCTTCAGCTTGCCTGGAGCACTCTCACACTCACATGGAGCTTCAAACCGATCGCTCAACGTCGGTGAGTTTCAAAAGTTCGTCCAATGTGGAACTCTCATCGAGAGACGCTCGCCCTCGCTGACGCTTCGGGTTGGTGTGGGAGGGCTGAGTCCCCCGAAGGCTGAACTGCTGCGGGAGGTCTCTGACGAGAGAGGTTCAATCCCCATGCAGCGAGCGCAGACGGCCGGATGTCCGCAGCATCCACTGGATGCGTTCAAACTCGTCGAGCCAGTCCTGCATCACAGACAGGGCCAGGTCATCACCGAGGGCGATCCCTGTCGAGCATGCGTTCCCCACCAGTGAGCCGACCATCGAACGGTACTTGGACAATGTACGATCGCCGTACCGGCCACACACGTAACCATCCTCACTGAGGAAGACGACCGATGGGACACGAGCAGCTCCGCAGGTGGCCATGGCCTGTCCGAGGTCGGGATTCGCATCCCGGTCAAAGAAGCGAATGTCGAGCTGCGGGCACGCCTGGGAAAAATGCTCGAACATCGGACACTGATTGACGCAGTCGCCGCACCAGGTCCCCGCCAGCACGATGACCTTCATCTGACGCGTGAAGGAGCCGAGCAGGGCCTTCTGTGTGTCGTTCAGCGAAACGCAGTGGAAGAAGTCGTTCCAGCGCTGACGCTGATCGGGTGAGCCATACTTGTTCAGGAAGTCGGCGTAAGGCAACCCTTCCGCGAATTTGGCAGCGAAATCCATGCGATTCAGTCCTGTGTCGTGTCCGAGGGGAGGGCGGTGTCGATGAGCATCCTCGCGTGACGGGTGATCTTGTCAAGCGCCGACTGAAAATCACGGGCTGCTGTCTCAGCTTCCAGCAGCAGCGGATGATGCAGCATGACGATCCGGGAGCAGGCCTGAGTGGCGTGAGCCAATGGTCCGCCAGCACGAAAGCGGCTGCGGGCGTGAATGAGGTGCAGGCCCGCAAAACCCGGATCGATCGCGATCCCCTCAGCTCGCATGGCTCGACAGAAACGGTCGCGAGGCAGTCCCTCCAGGGCCGCATTGTCGTACCAGAAGGCCAGCTTGTAGAAGGCCGGGGCGTTTTGCGTGGGCGCACTGTCAGTCGTCAGGTGAGACCGGCAGAGAGGAGCGAGGGGGGGCGATGTCTGTTGTTCACGAGCAAGTTGCGAAGAGATTTCTAAGACGGCTTTTGTTCGCGTCGCGTGATCGTGCTTCAATTGCTTCCACTGAGGCAGCAATAACGCGGCCTGCATTTCGGAAAGCGGGTAGGCCTCGTTGCCGCGCTGGTGGTAGAGCTTGATCCGCTGGGCAATCTCGGGCCGTGAGGTCAGAACTGCTCCCCCGCGCCCCGCTGTGACAAGTTTGGAACCACCAAAGCTGAGCGTGGCGACATCTCCCCAGGCTCCGGCGGGGCGGCCAGCGATCACTGCTCCCGGGGACTGACAGACATCTTCGAGCAGGGCGATGCCGCGGCGGTCGGCGATCTCTCGGAGCGCCAGCATATCGACCAGTCCACCCTGCAGGTGCGAGGCGATGATGGCCTTGGTCTTGGCCGTACACGCCGCTTCCACAGCCGAGACATCCAGCTGGGCATCGTCAGAGCGACAGTCGACCAGGACCGGGGTGGCCCCCAGCAGGACGACGTTCGTGAAGTTCGCCTTGAAGTCATACGCGGACAGAATCACTTCATCGCCCGGTCCGACCGAGAGACCTCGCAGGGCCAGTTCCACCGCAGCTGTCCCACTGGCACAGAGTTGGACGTGGTCCCGTTGCAGGTCTTGTGACAGCGAGGCGATCAAAGCTCCCGTATGCGGCCCATGGTAGCGGCCCCAGTCACCGGACTCGCGGAGAGCCAGCAGGACGGCATCTGTCTCAGGGGTACGCCTCGGCCATACCGGCGGCCCCTCCGGTCGAACCGGAACACCACCAAGCAGAGCAGGGGAGTCAGTGGGCATGAGGGGGCGCAAAACGGTCAGTGGGCAGATCACAGATGTCCTGAGTGTCATGGATTTGGTCACTCACTGCCAGTTCATGGTTCCACTCACTCTCACTCCTTTCTTTGATGCCGACCGATCCCGGTGTTGCCCGCAAACTGGATCGGCCGATATCATATGAAGGCTCGCTTATGAATTTCCGGGAGTCCGAGATGACCGTGCCGACAACCACCCCGCATTCACGAGCTGCGTTTGCAGACCTGTGGGGGACGGTCCGCGAGGGGTTGACGCTTGATTCACGACGCAATTTTCTGAAAGTCGGTCTGGCGGGGTTGGCTGGTCTGTCATTGCCTCGTCTTCTGGAGCAGCGGGCTGCTGCTGGTCCGGCGAAGGCCCCCGATGGTAAGAGCGTGATCCTGCTGTGGATGGCGGGCGGACCGAGTCACATTGATACCTGGGACTCGAAGCCCGACCGTCCGTGGAACAATCGCGGTCCGTTTGGCGTGACGCAGACCAAAATCCCCGGGGTCGTGATCTGTGACCGCCTGCCGAAACAGGCGGCGATGCTCGACGATATGACGCTGATTCGTTCTGTGGATTGTCGGTTCAGCAATCATGAACCCAACATGGTGATGCAGTCGGGGCATCCGGAAGCGGAACTCCGACTCAATCCGCAGGGTGACAAGTACCCTTCGATCGCGTCGGTCATCGCGAAACACCATGGTCCAAATCACCCGGGGATGCCTGCGTACGTTGCGTTTCAGACGGGACGATCACATATCGGTTACGGCGGCTGGCTGGGCAAGCAGTACGATCCATTCATTGCGAACCGGGCGTCGAAGTTGCCGGTTTACACCAACGTCGGCGTCGATACCGGGCAGGTGACCGGCGCGGATCTGTTCCAGCTGCCGAAGTCGTTGTCGGTGACGAGGCTCAAGGACCGGCAGACGCTGGCTCAGGATTTCGACCGGATGCGGAGCGGACTCGACCAGTCGGGGATCATGGACGCCAGCTCGATGTATCAGCGGCAGGCCCTCGACATGCTGGTCGGGAGGCAGGCTCAGACGGCGTTCGACATCAGTCTGGAATCCGATGAATCGCGATCACTCTACGGCTCGCATCTCTGGTGTCAGCAGGCCCTGATAGCGCGGCGACTGGTGGAACGCGGGGCTGCGTTCGTCACCCTTGATCTCAGCTATCACCCCTCTTCCGGAACATGGGATACCCACGGGGACAACATTCCCCCGTACGGCGGAATCTCGAAAGGGCTGGGACCGCTTCTGCCGCTGTTCGATCACCTGCTCACAACGCTGGTTGCGGATTTAAAAGCCCGCGGGCTACTCGACAAGGTGCTCGTGATCGCGATGGGGGAGTTTGGCCGCACGCCATTTATGGGCTCGCAGGGCAGCTCCGATGGGCGCGATCATTGGCCGAACGTGTCATCGATCTGCCTCGCGGGAGGTGGTCTGCGTCATGGGCAGGTCATTGGTAAGTCCGACCGCGACGGAGCCTTGATCGCCGAGCGACCGGTGACTCCGGCGGATCTGGCTGCGACGATCTACCGCCACATGGGCGTGCCGCAGGAAACGCAGTTCCTCGACGACAGGGGACGCCCGAATTTCGTCGTCCGGGATAACGGCCAGCCGATCACGGAATTGTTTTGATGAGCGACTTGGAATTGATGACGGGGTGAAGGGGGGAACACTGATCTTCACGAATTGGCGCTAATCTGGAGAAGCATCCGATTGTACGGTCCCTCTTCAGTGACGGAGTTTCGTGCCAGGAGTGATTTCTTGATTAGTGGTTATTAGTGAAGATCAGTGTTCCCCTCTTCACACCCCTCACCGTCACATGCCCCGCTTTTGTCAGCCGAGGATCGGGGTCACGACCTTCCCGGCGACATCGGTCAAACGATAATCGCGACCGGTGTGGCGGTAGGTCAGCTGGGTGTGATCGAGGCCCATCAGGTGCAGGATCGTGGCGTGGAAGTCATGGACGTGGACCGGATCGCGGGCCACGTCGATCCCATACTCATCCGATTCACCGTACGTCATCCCCGGCTTCACTCCCGCTCCCGCCAGCCAGGACGAAAAGACCCAGTGGTGATGCTCGCGTCCCTTGGCACCGGCAACGGAGTTGAAGGGGGTACGGCCGAACTCGGTCGTCCAGACGACCAGCGTATCATCCAGTAGACCACGACGTTTCAGGTCCTTGAGCAATCCTGCCACGGCCTGGTCAACGTTCTTGGCGAGCGGCGCATGTGTCTGCATATCGCCGTGGGCGTCCCAGTTGTTGGATGACCCCACATCGATCAACTCGACAAACCGCACGCCGCGTTCCGCCAGCCGGCGGGCGACAAGGCATTGCCACGCGAAGCCTTCGGTGCTGCCGCGCGGCAGTCCGTATAACGCGTGTGTCTCGTCGCTCTCTTTCGACAGATCGAACACTTCGGGCATCTCCGCCTGCATCCCGAAGGCGGTTTCAAAGGACTTGATGCGAGCTGCCAGTTGCGGATCGGTGGAACGGGTGGCGAGGTGGCGGTCGTTCATCTTGGAGAGCAGGCCCAGTTCGAGCTCCTGCAGACGGCTGCTGGCGGCACGGCGCTGGATGTTGGCGACTGGCTCGGGACCGGGAACAACGAGCGTGCCCTGATGTGACCCTGGAAGGAAATCGCTGCCCCAGACCTGGCCCCCGGCGTACGGGGACTTCGGCGCGATTACGACGAAGGAGGGGAGATTTCGGTTCATCGTGCCCAGGCCGTAGCTGACCCAGGATCCGATACTGGGGCGGGCAAAGGTGAACGACCCGGTGTGGATGCCGAGTGTGGCCTCGTAGTGATTGGTATGGTCCGACTTCATCGAACGAATGACGCACAGGTCATCGACGCACCCCGCCATGTGGGGGAACAGTCCGCTGACTTCGGTACCCGATTGACCATGCGGAGCGAACTCCCATTCCGGTCGTTTGAGGAACATGTGGAAGTCCCCCTTGCGTCCCTGAAACTCGTTTACCGGAATTGTTTTTCCAGCGTCGGCAAAGAGCTTGGGCTTGGGGTCCCAGGAGTCGACGTGCGAGACGCCCCCACTCATATAGAGGAAAATCACCCGCTTGGCCTTGGGGGCAAAATGCGATGGCCGGGGCGAGAGCGGGTCGGCCGATGCCGATGTCCCTGCTTCATCCGCCAATAGCTGGGAGACAATCCCCGGAAAGAGGATCGATCCGCCAATCATGGAGCGGAGGACGTTCCGGCGCGTGGGGTTGAAAAGTTGGGGGCTGTTCATGGCTGTGTCTTTCTCTGCACTAACCCGAAGCGTCAGCGAGGGCGAGCGTTACTAAAGCGTAGCAAATCCATCGGCGTCCAAGTGTTCATTTCACAGAAAGTCCCGCCATTTCCGATCCTGGGCGTCCTGCACATAGACAATTGCACCTTCGAACTCTGCTTCCGAATTGAGAAAGCGAACGCTGCCTCGCTCCGCCCACCAGTTGGTACGTGAGGGATCGAATTGTTGTTTCAGGCGACGCGTTGTCCATGCCTTGAGGTCGACACGAACTTTTTTTGGGGCAGTAGACGGAGCCGTCACCACCGCATGCAGGTGATTCGTCCGGCAGTTCACCGCATGGAGATGCCAGTCTCGAAGTTGACATGTCTCGGCGATCTGATTCTCGACTGCATGACGTTGCTCTGTGTTGAGAATGCAAGCAGTGTCTGTCATCACGGCAGTGGCTTCCAGTTCTTTCATGGGACTGGGGAGCTGCCAGCCGTTTCGGTACTCGATCCATCCTCGCTCATCACCGGGCAGCCATGTTCCATAAGTGACCCACGTCAGCATGTAGGCCAGCGGTTCACCTTGCATGGTTCTCCCCTGTGGAAAATGAGGATAGGAGTGCGAATCGAATCGATGGACGCTCGCCCTCGCTGACGCTTCGGGTTAGTAAGGAGGCGTCAGTCGACGTGAAGGAACTCGTTGCTGCCGATCAGCGTGCGGAGGTAGGCGGCCAGGGAGCGGGCCGGTATGTTGTCGAGTTGATTAACGGCCAATTCAGCGCGGTAGGCCGCCAGGAACTCGAGCGCATCGGCCAGCTCGCTGGAGTTCGGTGCATGGCCGAAGGCTGTGAGCCAGGCCCGCTCGATCCACTGCGTTTCATCACCGCCGTCCGCCTGAATGCGGGTGGCCCAGTGTTCCGACTTGGCGTGGATCATCGGATCGTTCAGGAAGAAGAGAGCCTGCGTCGGCACAGTGGTCCCCAGCCGGTCGGCGGTCGACGCATTGGGGTCAGCTCCGTCGAACAGGGCCAGGAACGGGTGCCGTTTCAGCCGCTGCGTCATCAGGTAGATGCTGCGTTTGTTATGGTCGTAAACTGCACTGAACGGGCCATGCTGCGAATAGCCCCAGCTGATCGGTGACGGGAAGGGGTGCTCGTGTCCCGGAACGCGGTCTAGATCTCCGCTGACATCAAGGATGGAGTCACGGATCTCCTCGGCACTCAAGCGACGGCGGGCGAATACCGCGTACAGATAATTGGCATCTGCGGAGTGGACAGGAGCGGCTGAGTCCTGGGGAATGTCGGAGGCCAGCTGATAGGTCGCACTCCGCATGATCAAGCGGTGCATCGCCCGAATCGACCAGCCATTCTTTACGAACTGTGTCGCCAGGTGGTCGAGCAACTCGGGGTGGGTCGGCGGCATGCCTCGCATCCCGAAGTCGTTCGGCGTTTTGACCAGCCCGCGACCGAAGTGGTATTGCCAGATCCGATTGGCCATCACTCGAGCGGTCAGCGGGTTCTCCGGTTGGGTAATCCACTGTGCCAGTTCGAGCCGACCGCTGCCGGATGCCTGGGGCCCGAGAGGTCCTCCGCCCAGCACCTGAATGAAGCCACGCGGGACCTCGACGCCCGGCTGGGATGGTTCGCCTCGCATCTGCATGCGGACATTGTGCGGAGTGCCTTCGGTCACTCCGTAGGTCATCTCAAACGGACCATTCACGAGCAGTGTGTTGAGTTCTTCCGTCTGCTTCGCCGCCTGGTCCTTGATGTCGGCCAGCTGTTGTCGCAGGGTGGCAATCTGATCGCGGCGGGAGGCTTGGGCCTCGCTTGTTGGAGACGGGGTCGTTTCACCGAACGGGCGCAGAGCGGTATCGCTGACAAAGAAGTTGTCGGCATCGAGGGACGGGCGGACGCCACCGATGTGGCCGAAGCTGTCGATGAACGTGTGGTCGAGCGTGCCATCCCAGCCCGTTGCGAACTGACCACTAAAGTCGACCTTACGATCATCCGAAGCAAGGACACCGACGTAGGTCTTGGCATTCACGTCGAGTGTCAATTGGACCTGGTACCACTGGCCGATGTTGAGTGGAGCAACCGGCTCGCGGGCATCCCCACTCCGGCGGAAGAACTCTGCTCCGTTGAAAAAGAGTTCCACAGCTGCGGAGTTCCCCGGACCATGGCCGATGTAGTAACGCCACGATCCATTGCCTCCCGCGTCCTGGCTGGCACAGCGGAAGTCGAAGGCGACAAACAGGTGGCCATCCTTGTCAGGCTTGGTATTCGGGAGCGATTGGCCGAAGCCGTCATACTCGCCCCGGTTGGGCATGTGGATCCCGATCATCCCGGGAGCGAAGAGGTTCTCGAAGGGGCTTTGTGAGTTCGCAGAAACTGACACCACACTGTTCGGGCCAGCCCCCCATGGTGTGGTTGGTGCCTGATCGGCGGTCTGCAGTTCCACATCTCCATCGATGCCCGTTAGCGACTGCAGCTGAGTTGTGATCGCTGCGGGATCAATTCCTCCGGCGAGAGCCGCCAGTGACGGAGGTTCGGTCGTGGCCGGTGCGACGGGGGCGTCCTGGACTCCCAGGTTGTCATACGAGATCGCGGGGGATTTCGATTCCGCAGTCCCGGTCGAGGTCAGCTCGACGAGGTCAATGACGCCGTTCCATTGAGGCGAGAGTGGTTTCACGGGGAGATCGGATGCTGATTCGGTCGAGGCCAGCCGCCCGGTCCATGTGCCCTGTTTCAAGTTGAGGACCAGTTGCAGATTATGCCACTGCGTGGCCTGCACGTTCGCCAGTTTTTCGGTCGTCTCGCCATTCTTCAGCGAAACTGCGGTGGGTGAGATCAACAGTTCGACAGCGGGGGCGGTTCCGAGAGCGCCGAGTGAGAATCGGTGTTCGGCTGTTTCTCCCTCACCCGCAGCTGCGATGCGGAAGTCGAGGCTGGCAGAGATCTGCTCGGTGTCTTCCCGCGTGTGACGGGGGCGGATCGATTGTGCGATCCGGTAGACACCAGTTCCTGCGGGAACATTCGCGCCAACCTTGCCGAGCGGGTAGAGATTCTTGAAGGGGCTCTGAGCCGCAGTCGTCACCTCAATCCGCCCGTCGTAGAGCCACGGCGGGACCAGCACACCGTTGCTGCCGCCCGCTGCGGGGGCCTGCATCTCAAAATCGCCATCCATGTCGGCCAGGGAGCGGAGTACAGCTCCTGGAACAGGTTGCTTCAACTTGGAGAGCGAGTTGGAGAGGGCTGCCACACGGTTCTCGAAATCCCGCCATTTCAGCTGGGCATCGCTCACGGGAATGAGCGGGGCCATCAGACGGAATTTTGATTTTTGCTCCGAGCCGGGGAACGCATACCGGCTGCTGTCGAAGATCCCGTACAGACCGTAGTAGTCCTGCATCGAAATCGGGTCGAACTTGTGATCGTGGCATCGCACACACCCCATGCTCAGACCCAGAACGGACTGGCCCAGATTGTCGAGTGTGTCCTGGATGGTCAGGTGGTGATAATTCTCGGAATCGAAACCAAAGCGACGTGAGATCGCCAGATAGCCGGTGGCTGTGACGCGCTCGGCATATTTCTCAGGAGGTCCCTGAGCGGCCAGGATGTCTCCGGCGATCTGTTCCCGCAGGAACACGTCATAGGGCTTGTCCTGGTTGAAGGAGTCAACGACATAGTTGCGATAACGCCAGGCGAGGGGCACCGGATAGTCGGCGGTCTCTCCCGCTGTGTCAGCGTAGCGGACAACGTCGAGCCAGTGGCGTCCCCACTGCTCGCCGTATGTGGGGGACTGGAGCAATCGTTCCACTACGGTTTCAAAGGCCTGCGGTGAGGTGTCCTTGAGAAATGCGTCGACCTCAGCTGCCGTGGGGGGCAGGCCTGTCAGGTCGTAGGTCGCCCGCCGGATCAATGTGAGTTTGTCGGCAGGCGGGGCGGGGCGAACTCCGGCAGCTTCCTGTTTGGCTCGAATAAAGTAGTCGATGCTCGTCTTTGGCCAGGTCGTGTCAGCGATGGGGGGGAGTGGAACATCTTTGACCGGTTCGTAGGCCCAATGCTTCTCGCCGACGAACTTGGCTGTGGTCTCCGGCCACAGGGCCCCCTCTTTAATCCATTGGGCAAAGTCGGCGATCTGGTCAGGACGGAGGGCTTTGTCTTTCTCGGGCGGCATCGCGGAGACATCGTCGCTCTTCCTGGTGATTGCCTTCAGCAGCAGACTCTCCTCCGGATTACCCGGGACGATGGCTGGGCCCGAGTCACCGCCCGTCAGGAGAGCTTCTCGCGAGTCGATCCGCAGGTTACCTCCGGTCTTGCTGTCTCCGTGGCAACGAAAGCAGGTCCCCGCGAGGACGGGCCGGATCTTGGCTTCAAAGTGATCCGCCCGTTCGTCCGCAGACAAGGATCCCGGCAGGATCGTCTCCGCGAGCATGAACAAGGCCACACAGGTCAACCATCTCATTGACGCGACTCCAGGTTGCGGTGCGGATAGGACTTCCGACCGGTCATTCTATTGTACCGGAGTGAGGGAGATGTCGCAGCATTGGAGGGGGAGTTGAGGAGAGTGGGAGAGGGGGCGATTTTCAGAGGGGTGTATTGAGCTCTATTTGTCCTCGACGTTCGACACGGTCACGAATCGCGTTACGATCTGGGGTCCGCGAACTGGTGGCATTTCTGCGTGTCCTGCCCGGTTCACTTCCATTTCGACCTGACAGACGGAATCTCTCTTGGACTGGCCCGCTGATCTTGATGAACGCATCGCACTCTCCATGCGTTGGGATCAACACCGACTCACGCGCAGCTGGAAAACCGTCCAACAGCTGAAGTCGCAGCAGAAGTCATTTGACCAGTCGCTGACAAAGCTGTTGCAGGAGGTCGACAAATCGACCCGGATGCGGGAGCAGCGAGCCGGTGATGTGCCGCAGCTGGAGTACGATGCCGACCTGCCGATCACTGCCAAGCGTGAGGAGATTCTCTCCGCGATCCGAGACCATCAGGTCATCATCGTGTGTGGCGAAACCGGTTCTGGGAAATCAACCCAGCTGCCGAAGATCTGTTTAGAGGCGGGGCGTGGTGTCGTCGGCATGATCGGCCACACCCAGCCGCGCCGGATCGCCGCACGCTCGGTGGCGGCCCGCCTGGCGGAAGAACTGAAAATCAAGCTGGGGACACAGGTCGGCTACAAGATTCGCTTCAATGACATCTCCAGCCCGCGGACGCTCATTAAGCTGATGACCGACGGAATTCTGCTGGCAGAAACACAGAACGACCGCTACCTCGACCGCTATGACACGATCATCATCGACGAGGCTCATGAGCGTTCGCTGAACATCGACTTCCTGATGGGGTACCTGCGACGAATCCTGCCCAAGCGTCCCGACCTGCGGGTCATCATCACCTCTGCCACGATCGACGCGCAACGCTTCGCTGAGTTTTTTGCTGGCACTGATTCACAGGCCTCCTCCTCTCCCGCTCAACCCTCAACCCTCAACTCTCAACGCCCTCCCGTTCCGGTCCTCGAAGTCTCGGGCCGTTCCTACCCCGTGGAGGTTCGTTACCGTCCGCCAGAACATGAGGGGGACGACGACGAAGTCGACTGGTCGCAATCGATAGGCGACGCCATCGACGAGCTGGCTCGCGAAGGGAGCGGTGACATCCTGGTCTTCCTCCCGACCGAACAGGAGATCCGCGAGATCGCGAAAACACTTGGTGGGCGGGGGAGGGGAGGAGAGACACTCGAACTTCTCCCACTCTATGGTCGCTTGTCGGAAGCGGAGCAGAACCGGATCTTTTCGCCATCCCGCAATCGTAAGGTGGTGCTCGCCACGAATGTCGCGGAGTCCTCATTGACGGTCCCGGGTATTCATTACGTGATCGACACGGGAACAGCCCGCATCAGCCGCTACGCCCCGCAGTCGAAGGTCCAGAGACTGCCGATCGAACCCATCTCACGGGCGAGTGCCGATCAGCGGAAGGGACGTTGCGGCCGTATCGCGCCGGGCATCTGTATCCGGTTGTATTCCGGAGACGATTTCCAGCAGCGCGAGGCCTACACTTCGCCCGAGATTCTGCGGACGAACCTGGCGTCCGTGATCCTTCAAACGAAATCGCTGGCTCTGGGCGATCTGGCTGACTTCCCGTTGCTGGATCCTCCCTCGGCGTCGTCGATCCGGTCGGGCGAGCGGTCGCTCTTTGAACTGGGGGCACTCGACGAAGAGGGAAAGCTCACTCCGGTCGGTAGAACGCTGAGTAAGTGGCCCGTTGACCCTGGCATCGCCCGCATGATTCTGGCTGCCGACGACGAGCAATGTCTCGAAGAGGTCCTGATCATCGCGTCGGCTCTCGAAATTCGAGACCCGCGTGAGCGGCCGGTCGACAAGCAGTTCGCAGCTGACTCCGCCCACCAGAAGTTCGCCGACGAGCGGTCAGACTTCATGTCATTCCTTAAGCTGTGGGACTTTGCCCGGGAACAGGAAGAGAAGCTCTCGCGTGGTCAGTTTCAGAAGATGTGCCGCCAGAACTTTCTGTCGTCTCTCCGGCTGCGGGAGTGGGCCGACCTGACACGTCAGCTGAAACAGATTGCCGAAGAGCATGGGCTGAAACCAGCGAATCGCAAGAATCAGCCCGATGCGATTCATCGGGCCGTTCTCACTGGCCTCCTGTCGAATATCGCTCTCAAGGGGGAAAAGAACGACTACACCGGAGCCGGGAATCAGTTGCTGAATCTCTGGCCGGGATCGGTTGCCTACAAGACAAAACCTCGCTGGATTGTGGCCGCTGAGCTGGTTGAAACGACCAAACGCTACGCCCGCGTGATCGCCCCTGTCGATCCGATGTGGATTGAGCGACTGGCCACCCATCTCGTCAAGAAGACCTATAGTGATGCCGCGTGGGACGCTCGCAGCGGAGCCGTCATGGCCACCGAGCGAGTCCTGCTCTTCGGGTTACCCATCGTCACCGGGCGGAGGGTCCGTTACAGCACTGTCGAACCGGAGCTGTGCCGGAAGCTGCTGATCGAGCATGTTCTTGTCCATGCGGAATACCAGGGGCCGGAGTTGTTCCACCGGCACAATGCGACTTTGAAAGAGGAGCTGGCAGATTGGCAGGCGAAGCTGCGCCAGTCGCAGCTCTTCGCGAGCGAGGAGGCTCAGTTCGCGTTCTTTGATTCACAGCTGCCCGTTGATGTCGTCGATGTCCATGCCCTGCGTCGGTGGCTCAAGTCGGTGGAGAAATCCCAGCCGAATGCCCTCTGCTTAACTCGCGAGGTGTTGCTTGCGGACCCCGAGATCGCACTCCCCAAGGAAGCGTTTCCGGACCAACTCTCGGTTGGTCGACTCAATCTGCCGATCGAGTATGCCCTCGAACCCGGGAAGGACTCCGACGGGCTGACCATCACCGTCCCACGAGCCGGGATTGGGCAGCTGTCAGCAGAGCGACTCAACTGGCTCGTCCCCGGATTGCTGGAAGAGAAGGTGACCGCACTCATTAAGTCGCTGCCGAAGGAGCTGCGCCGACTCTTTGTTCCGGTGAATGATGTCCTGCCGAAGATTATTCCGCTGCTCAAGCACGGCGAAGGGTGTCTCACCGAACAGCTGGCCGCGGCCCTGCGGAAGTTCTCGGGTGAGCATGTTCCTGTCACCGCGTTTGAAGAAGACCGCGTGCCCGACCATCTGCGGATCAACATCCGTATGGTCGACGACAATGGAGCGGTGATTCAGGAGAGTCGCGACCTGCAGGAGCTGCAGCGCGGAGTCCGGTCGCAGGCCGACTCGTCAGTGGTCACGCTGGATGAGAAGAACTGGAATCGCACAGGAATTACCGACTGGACTGACTTTGAACTCCCCGCCGAGATCACGATCAATCGCGGTGGAATCGATGTGCGGGCTTTCCCCATGCTGGTCGACAAAGGCGACTCCGTCTCGCTGATGCTGGCCACCGATGCGGCCCATGCCGAGCGAGAAACGCGACGGGCTCTGGTGCGGCTGCTGTTGATCGCGGAACCCAAACGCATCAAGGAACAGGTCGACTGGCTTCCCCGGTTTCAGCAGATCTGCGTCTTTGCGACAACACTGCCCGACCATAAGGAATTCAAGTCGCAGGTCCAGTGGCGACTGGCCGAACGGTCGCTGGCCTTTGACGGTCCACTGCCTCATAACGCGGTCCAGTATCGCGAGTATATGAAGCGGGCCCGCAGCCAGATGTCGGTGGCGACCCAGGATCTGTCAAAGTTCCTGGAACCGTTGATGACGGCATATCACCAGACTCGCCGACTGATCAATCAGCAGAGCGGATCCTCTCTTCAATATGCGATCGACGATACCCGCAAGCAGATTGAATCTCTGTTCGCGCCGGGCTTCATGAGCCATGTTCCCTGGCCGTGGCTGGTGCAGTATCCCCGGTATCTGAAGGCGATCCAGCTGCGCTGGCAGAGGATTACCAGCGGAGGCTACGACAAGGACCGGGCAGCATTTGCGACTCTGACCGGCCATCTGGAACGCTGGCGACAGCATGTCCAGCGTCACACACCGCGTCCCGACTTTGATCCCTTTACTCCGCAGGTGCGGTGGCTCATCGAAGAGGCCCGCGTGGCCGCCTTCGCCCAGCAGCTCGGCCTGGGGGTCGCGGTCTCCGACAAGAAGATCATGGACGCCTTTATGGCGGCGCGGTAATCCCGGGGCAGCAGGGCGTTCTCTATCCAGTCGGGGTGAGCCACACGATTGTTCGGCCGTCTGCATGTTACAATCCTCGGCGACTTGATCACTCGTGCCTCAGGTGCCCCACACAATATGCCACAGCAAGACGTTCTGATTATTGGTGGAGGAATCGTCGGTCTCGCGACAGCCTGGAGGCTGCTCCAGCAGAGGCCATCGCTGCGTGTGACTCTGCTCGAGAAAGAAACTCGTGTGGCCCAGCATCAGACCGGGCACAATTCGGGCGTTCTGCATTCGGGGATCTATTACCGCCCCGGTTCGCTCAGGGCCAGAAATTGCCGCGAAGGGCGGCAGGCGATGGTTGAGTTCTGCCGGGAAGAGGGAATTCCGTACGAGATCTGTGGCAAGATGATCGTCGCAACCAGGCAGGAGGAGATTCCTCAGCTGCTCAAGATTTACGAGCGGGGGATCGCCAATGGAGTGAAATGTGAGCTGATTGATCTGCCCCGGTTGAGGCAGTTGGAGCCAGCGGTCAATGGAGTGCGGGCGCTGCATGTCCCCGAGGCGGGGATTGTCGACTACAAGCACGTGGCCGCTCGATTGTCCGACAAGATCGAACAGGCCGGTGGGCACGTCTGGACAGGGGCCGAAGTCGTCAGCGTGGAGACACGGGCGTCGGAGGTCGTCGTACGCACGCGCGATGGTCGAGAATTTCTCACGAAGGTTCTGGTGACCTGTGCCGGGTTACAGGCTGATCGGGTGGGCACGATGGCGGGGTGCCATGTCACGTCGCGAATCGTGCCGTTCAGGGGTGAGTATTTTGAACTCAGGCCCGAGGCGGAGCACTTGTGCCGGAATCTGATCTACCCGGTGCCCGACCCCGAGTTTCCATTTCTGGGTGTTCACTTCACTCGCATGATTGGTGGCGGCGTGGAGTGTGGTCCGAATGCAGTGCTCGCCTTTCGACGTGAGGGGTACAGCAAGTATGACCTGTCCATGGGAGATCTGGCAGAAACGCTGCTTGACCCCGGGTTCCGCAAGCTGGCGTGGAAGCACTGGCGATCAGGAGCTGCGGAGATGTGGCGGTCGTGGAACAAGTCTGCCTTCGTGACGGCGCTGCAGAAGCTGATTCCTGCAGTGGCGAGCGACATGCTGCTCCCGGCTGCAGCGGGAGTGAGGGCGCAGGCGCTGAATCCCGATGGATCGCTGGTCGACGACTTCCTGATACTCGATGGAGCGCGAGTGGTCTCGGTTCAG
>CANJZR010000003.1 GCA_947479075.1 Planctomycetaceae bacterium | reverse complement strand
TTTTTCAGGATTCTCGGAAACTTCAAATGAGAAGTCCTGTCGGGAAAGGTTCGATGCAGTTATTCTGCCGGAAGTCAGCCCACAAACCGGGCGAGTCGCTCAACGCTTTTCTCAGAACAGGAGCTGGATATGCCATTCCCGAATGATGCCAACGGGGCAGTCCTGCAGTCGATGGTCGATGCGGGAATGGATATGACGAAGGAGCTCGATATCGAGTTCTGCCATACCTTTCCGGACGAAGCGTCCGCTCTGGAGATGGGACAGCGGATGTCCGACAGGGATATTGATTATGAGCTCTATAACAACGCGGAGTTGATGGAAGATCTCGATGAGGATGAGTTTGGCGAACTCGACGAGTCTTTGGCGGAAGGTTTTGACTGCGTCTGCGTTGTGTCGATGGTCCCCACCTATGAAGAGGTGACGCGTGTGGAACGCGAGCTGGGAGAAATCGCCCGCGAGTGCGGCGGTGAACCCGATGGCTGGGGAGCAGTGGAGTACGAGTGATCCGGTGGCCCGGTTGGGGCAGTGTGCGGGGGCGTGAGACACTTGAGCGGCGTGTATGCGCCGGTGTGAATCTCGCCTCCTGTCAGCCCGTGGGACATGAGGGAAAATCGGATGTCCAATCGGTGAGAATCGGGCATCGTGACACGCCGTGGCTCATCTCGTCATCGAGAAACTGGCAAGGAAAAAGACTTGCTGTGTGTTGTCCTCGGCAGTGCAACCTAGATTGACATCAGACGTAACTCGTGTGGCTGCTTGGCACAGTGACCGGGGCCTTCTTGAGTGTGAGAATTCCTGTCCCTCGCCGGGGGCTTAGTTGTTTCGCCACGGCACACATGCCATCATCCGGCGGTTATCGAGAGACTTGGGAGATTCTGCCCAATGTTTCGTGCGTTCGGCGGACCCAATTCGGGTGTTTCCAGACCGAGATGAGGTTCACACCTGCCGGGTTGTGCCGCCTCGACATCATGCCGTTCTGACATCATGACAGACAAAAAGCCTTCGACCGCTGACATTATGGCCATGCTTCGCAAGAAGCCTGGCGCCGAGGCTCCTGCGCCCGCGGCGGAAGCGGCTCCAGCTGCTCCTCCGCCAGCCGCCGCTGAAGCTGTTAGTCCAGCTGCGGAAGCTCCGGCGTCCGCTGCCCCTGCGGCCAAGCCGAAGGGGACTGCAGATATCATGGCAGCGATTCGGGCCAAGGGGACAGCACCTGCTGCGGCAGCTGCGGCTCCGGCTGCACCCGCTGCTGGTGGGGCTCCGGCCGCCAAGCCGAAGGGCACTTCCGATATCATGGCTGCGATTCGAGCCAAGGGGGCTGCGCCAGCTGGTGCTGCTCCCGCCGCAGCGGCTCCCGTTGCTGCAGTTGCGCCGAAGGCCGCGGCTCCGGTGGCCACGGGTAAGTCACCTGCTGAGATGATTCAGGCGATGCGGGCTCAGGCAGCAGGGGCCGCTCCCGCTGCTACAGCCGAACCTGCCAAGCCAAAGCTGCCTGCGAAGCCAGCACCGGCGGCCGGGAAGGTGGGGGCCAAGGGTGAGCAGCCTCGTCGCTCGTTCTTCGGGGCTCTGTGTGCGGCCCTTTGCACGCCCTATTACATGGCGTGGACCACGCTGAGTGTGATTGGTGGGTTCTGGGGACTGGGGATTGCCCGGTTTATGATGCCCAACACGGTGCTTGAGCTGCCCAGCAAGTTCAAAGTCGGTTCGATCGGCGACTATCCGCTCGGAACCGTTTCGGAAAAGTACAAGGCCGCGCGGGCCGTCTGGATCGTGCATACCGACTCGTATGACGGCCAGAATCTGATTTACGCTCTCCTGTCCGTGTGTACCCACCTGGGGTGTACGCCGAGCTGGCTCGATGCGGAGCAGAAGTTCAAGTGCCCCTGTCACGGGTCGGGCTTCTATATCAACGGCATCAACTTCGAAGGTCCGGCTCCCCGTCCTCTGGAGCGTTTGGGTCTGACTCTGGGGGCGGATGGTGTTCTGGAAGTTGATAAGAGCATCAAGTTCCAGGAAGAGCTCGGCCAGTGGAGCGATCCGAAGTCCTTCGTGAAGGTCAGCTGATCGTGGAGTGATGGTGACTTCTCCGCCGGGAAGTCACTTGTGAGAGATGACGGCGGACGTCTTCATTTTGCCTGTGTTTGATTCGTGACCGACAGCTTGGGATTTTCGCATGTCGATCGGTGAGACAATTCGCAACTCGCAAATCTGGCGCAGCATCTTTCGCCATCCGGCACCAACGGATCGTCGAAACCGGGCTGTCGTCGTTCTGACGAACTTCTTCCTGCACCTGCATCCGGTGTCGGCGAAGAAGGGTGGAATCGAGTTGTCCTACACCTGGTGTATGGGTGGGGTGACCTTCTTCCTGTTCCTGGTCGAAGCACTGACCGGCGTGCTGCTCATGTTCTACTACCGCCCGACTCTCGAGTGGGCGTTTACGGACATTCGGGCACTGCGTGATGTGACAACGCTCGGCATTATGCGAGAAATCCATCGCTGGGGTGCTCACGCGATGGTGATTACCGTGTGGTTACACATGTATCGTGTGTTTCTCACGGGAAGTTACAAGCCGCCTCGCGAGTTCAACTGGGTGATCGGTGTGATCCTCCTGGTGTTGACCCTGCTGCTCTCGTTTACGGGTTATCTGCTTCCCTGGGACCAGCTGGCGATCTGGGCGATCACCGTCGGATCGAACATGGCTCGCGCTCATCCCTTCCTGGGTCATGAAGGCCCCGGCTTTCAATTGCTGAATGTGGGTGGCTACGACTTGATTACCAATGCGTCGGATGCCCGCTTCCTGTTGCTGGGTGCCCGTAACGTGGGTGAAGAGACGCTGAACCGGTTCTACATTCTGCACTGCGTCGCTGTGCCGATCGTGATCTCTCTGTTGATTGCGATCCACTTCTGGCGTGTGCGGAAAGACGGTGGAATCAGTCAGCCGCTGTAAGCCAGTGACTGGTTTGCAACGAGAGTTACGTTTGGTCCCCTGAGTTTGAAATCACCGTTTGCGAGCCGACTGACCAGGTCGGCCTCGCATCGGATTCGAAAAGTTCGAACCTCATGCATTCGCATCCCGATCTCACTCACGGCGTTATTCACGGCCTCGGCTGGCTGTATTCGCTGCTGCTTCTGGCAAATGTTGGCTGGACGTTGCGCAGCTACAAGCGAGATGGGGAGTTCGAGTCCGTTCTCGGATTTCAACATATCCCGAAGGCGACCATCTGGGCGTTCTATTCGGCGTTTCTGTTGTTGCTGGCGGTGACTCATCTGACTTCCAGTTCTGATCCGAGCCAGTTTTTGATTCGGTTGCCAGACTGGTTCAAGACGATCGTTGACTACATCTTTTCGGATGCCCGGATTTACTTCGGTCTCTCGATGGTGGCGTTTGTCGCGATGCTGTGGAAGCGGGACTTTCTGTCGACCGATACGGTCGGCTGGGTCATGTTCAACTTGGCGTGTCTGTTCCTTGCGATCAGTCTGACCGACTACGACTTCCGTCAGATTGTCGGTAAGCCGGACAACGTTCCGATCGTGGGCATGCTGTTTCTGGTGGGCTACTTCACGTGGCTCTACTTTAAGAAGGCCGGGGACAACGATCGTCGTATGGCTGAAGGCCGTCCGCTGGCCGAGAAGGAACTCAAGGATGAAGTCCTCGTGTGGCCCGATCTCGTGTACAGCGAAATGGTCTGCATGCTGCTGCTGTCTGCCCTCCTGATCGTGTGGGGAGTTTTGCTGCAAGCCCCGCTGGAAGAGCCCGGCTCGGCTGTGAAGACACCTAACCCGTCAAAGGCTCCCTGGTACTTTCTGGGTCTCCAGGAAATGCTGGTGTACTTCGACCCCTGGCTGGCCGGTATCGTGTTGCCGCTGATGATCATGCAGGGGTTGATGGCGATCCCCTACATCGACTTCAACAAGAAGGGCAACGGGTACTACTGTTACAACGACCGCAAGTTTTCCGTGATCACCTTCCTGCTCGGATTTCTGCCGCTGTGGGTCGGGATGATCGTGCTGGGAACCTTCGTGCGTGGTCCGAACTGGAACATGTTCGGTCTGTACGAGTTTTGGGATGTCCACAAGCTGGAAGTTCTGAACAACGTCAACCTGAGCGAATACTTCTGGGTTCGCTGGCTGGGCATGCCGTTGCCGTCCGTGAACTCAGCCGCCCCGTTCTGGGAGCAGGCACTGCAGATTTTCAAGCGTGAAGGCTTGGGGATCCTGCTCACGCTTGGTTATCTGATGATCCTGCCGCACTTGATGGCTCTGACGGTACTGCGCAAGTTCTATATCCGGATGGGAGTCATCCGGTACATGGTGTTGGCGAATTTGATCCTCTTCATGGCGCTGTTGCCCATCAAGATGGTGCTGCGATGGGCCTTCAGCCTGAAGTACATCGTGGCCATCCCGGAATGGTTCTTCAACATCTGAGGCCTTCTGGAGGGCCTCGGTTCGAACTGTTCACTTCACTCCTTGACATCCAGACTGACGACGACCACCCATGCCAGCGAATGATCAGTATTGGCGCGATCTCGGAACGATGCACAAAGTGTTCGCCGCCAGCGCATTTGCGCTGTTCGCCGCCACACTCTTGATGATGTCGCGCGATGAAAAACGCGAATGGCGGGACTATCAGCGCCAGGCCGAAGCGCTCAAGGTCGCCAAGCTGACTGACGAACTCAAGGGCGTCAACACGGCCGATCTCCAGGCCAAAGTGGCTGAGATCGACAAACAGATTGCCGCCCTCGACACCAAAGAGTTCCAGGACAAGCTCAAGGTTGCGCAAGCTGATGTCGTCTTGAAGCGCGGTAACCTGAGCCGGGAGTCAACTTCCCAGAAGTTCAAGAACGCTGAACGTGACGTGGCGCGAGCGAACTTTGATATCGCCGTGCGCGACGCACAGCCCGATTCCATCATGGCCGAGAAGAAGGCCAAGTTTGACGCTCTGGTGCTCGAAGCTGACGCATTGGCTCGCAAGGTGGAAGTCGCCAAGGCGGAGTACGACACCGCGAAGTCTGCTCTGACAGCACTGACTAAGGCTCGCGACGATGACGAAGCTTTGCTGACCAAGCTGACAGCGGATCGCAAGGGAGTCCAGGATCAGATCGAGTTGTTGAAGCCCTCGAATCCTCTCGTGGCTTTCAAACGCTCCTTCAAAGAGTGGCCGATTATTAACGGCTTCAACCCGCATCTGAAGATTCAGTACGACTGGCCGAGGGGACTGAAGCAGCAACTGGGAATGGCGAACGTCGACCGCGTCGACCGTTGCCGCTCCTGCCATGTGAACATCGCCGACTTCACTGCCGGCAATGCTTGTACCTACCCGGATGGGGATGGAACCGAAGGCACCTACCCGCAGCCCTTCTCCGGCCATCCGAACGCGGATCTGTTCCTCGCTTCCAACAGCCCGCACCCGATGGAAAAGTTTGGCTGCACGATCTGCCACGAAGGAGACGGATCAGGCACTTCGTTCCAGAATGCCGAGCACTCACCGCGCAATCCGGCGATGGCCGATGCCTGGGCCGAAAAGAACCACTGGCACTCCAATCACTTCTGGGAATTCCCGATGTTCCCGAAGCACCTCATGCAGGCCTCCTGCGTGCGCTGCCACCATCAGCTTACGGAACTCGCTCAGAGCGATAAGTTTGGCAACTCTGCTCCGAAGGTCGTCGAAGGTCACCGCCTGATGAGCAACTATGGTTGCTACGGTTGCCACGAAGTGAACGGCTACGACGGTCAGCGGTCGATTGGCCCCGACCTTCGTCTGGAGCCCAGTACGCCTGAGCAGGCCGCCAAGATAGCAGCCGACCCGTCCGCCGTCGCTGGCAGCATGCGGAAGGTGGGACCATCTCTGCGTCACATTGCACAGAAGACAACGCCTGAGTTCATTGCTTCGTGGACCAAGGATCCTCAGGGATTCCGTCCCTCGACGAAGATGCCGAAGTTCTTCGGGAACTCCAACCAGATGGATCATCTGGCTGAGATGCTGCAACCTGTTGAACTCGAGGCGATCTCTGTGTTCCTGACTGCCAAGTCAGAGACGATGAAGCTGCTCTCGCCGAAAGAAGGTTATCAGCCTGACGCGGAACGCGGAAAGAATCTCTTCTCCCGCCGCGGCTGCCTGGCCTGCCACTCGTACGAAGATCCAGAGCTGAAGGGTGTCGCTAACGGCAACTTCGGTCCCGATCTGTCTCGCATTCACGAGAAGATCAAGCCTGGTGTCGATGGCTTCCAGTGGATGTATACCTGGATCAAGGAACCCAGCCGCTACCACACTCGCACGAAGATGCCGAACCTGTTCCTGAACCCCGAAGGGGAAGGTGACAAGTACGTCGACCCCGCTGCCGACATTGCAGCCTTCCTGCTCGCTAAGGGAGCCAAGGAATTCGAGAAGTTCAAGCGTGGGGTCAGTGTCCTCGGCGTCGTTTGCGATCCAGATTTCACGGCCGAAGAAGCCGCGGCACTGGGTGTGGTTCATTCCGGCGTTCGCGTTTCAGAGGTACTGCCCGGTACCGCAGCCACTCGTTTGGAACCCGGCCAAGACGGAACTGGTCCGACATCACTCGAAGTCGATGACATCCTGGTCAAGATCGGATCGAACGCGGTTCGGTCGGTCGACAGCCTCAATGAAGAGATCGCCAAGCTGCCATCGGGTGAGCCGATCACTCTGACTGTCCAGCGTGGACCACGGCAGATCACGACTCAAGTTCGCGTGGCCACGCCGCTGGACGATCTCGTTCGCCTCTACCTGAAGAAGGCTGTGCCTTCGACTTCGGAAGTGAATTCGATTCTGGAGAACAAGCAGTTCCCCGTTCCGGCAGATGCCTTCAAGGCGGAGGAAGGCGGCAAGTTGAAGCCCCTTTCCGACTTCGTGAAGGGTGATGAAGTCGAACTGGCTTATCCCGCAGCTGAGGGCAAGTTCTCAGCTGAAGAGTGGGAACGCCAGAAGATGGTTTACCTCGGTCGTAAGACGATTGGTCGTTACGGCTGCTACGGCTGCCATGACATCCCTGGATTCGAGTCAGCTGGGCCGATCGGTGTGGCACTGCAGGACTGGGGACGCAAGGACACCTCGAAGCTCGCACCTGAGCATATTGAGGAGTACCTGCATCACCACGGCGAGCCCGATGGCGCGAGTACCCTGGAGCGAGTCTCACAGGCTCTGGACCGTGAGAAGAACGACCATAACGCCAGCCAGGCCGACCTCGACGCCGCCTATTTCGTCGACAGCCTGCTCCATCATGGCCGTGCTGGATTCGTGTGGCAGAAGCTTCGCGATCCTCGCAGCTACGACTACAAGAAGATCGAAACCAAGGGGTGGGACGAGCGTCTGAAGATGCCGAAGTTCCCCTTCAACGAAGAGCAGATTGCCTCGGTGTCGACATTCGTCCTCGGACTGGTTGCCGATCCACCAGCACCGGCCTACGTCTTCAAACCAACCGGAGATAAGGCAGCCCGACTGGAAGGCGAACGTCTGCTCTCCAAGTACAACTGCACCAGCTGTCACGTCGTTGAGTTGCCGCAGGTGAAGTTCGCGATGTCGGAAGAGGATCTCTACGCTCCCGGACTGGGAACGAAGAACTATCCTGACTCGCTGGCACTGCTGGAACACATCAACAAGCCGCACGTTGTCGATCCGGCAAAGACCGCGAAGACCGAAGCTGGTGATCTGCTGCTGGCGGTCAACGGTCTCGTGAAGGCTGAGCCCGATCCGGAGGAACTGCCTGAGGATCAGGTTCTGACGTTCACGAACTGGGACGTGTTGAAGGTCGGTGAGAAGACCCTCTATCCAGGCGACTCTGTGACTATCCCGGTGGGCAAGGTTCAGTCTCGTGATCTGGGTCGAGGTGGTGACTTCGCTCACTGGCTCGTGCCTCAGCTGGCCAGTAAGGAAACCGCAGGGGATCGCGACCGAGCCTGGCAGGCTTCGCCTCCGCCACTCGTCCGTGAAGGCTTCAAGGTGCAAACGCCTTGGCTGTACCAGTTCCTCAAGGAGCCGAACCAACTGCGTTACACGACCGTGTTGCGGATGCCCAAGTTCAACATGGATGACGCCGAGGCGATGGCGCTGGCGAACTACTTCGCTGCCGTCGATGGAGCGCCGTTCCCTTACCAGTCGAACGAGCGTCAAACCGCAAACTACATCGATGCGGAGCAGGATGCGTATGTGCATCAATTCCCAGGGGCTCCGGTCGACCGTCTGACGGCTGGCTGGAAGTTGCTGACCACGGGCCAGTGCACCAAGTGCCATCAGGTGGGTGGTCGCGAATACGTCTCGCTCGATCCGGCCAAGGATATTCGCGGACCGAACCTCGACCAGGTCGAGAAGCGTCTGCGTCCCGACTGGGTCCAGCTGTGGGTCACGAATCCCAAGTGGGTGACTCCATACACCTCCATGCCACAGGTTTACGCGGCGGATGCGAGCATCATGCCGGAATACCTAGGAGGTAAGGGGGAACTGCAGGTGGATGCGACTGTCGATGCTCTGATGAACTACTACAAGCTGCTGGAACGTCATGGCAAGACGGTTGCTCCGCCAACCGCTCCCGCCGACGCAGCTGCTGCAGCTCCGGCTGCTGCACCCTAGTCCCGTTGTGATCGATTCCAGATGAGACCCCGCCTCGAAGCGGCCTAGAACTATGCGAAACCTGAATCAATTGACATGTGGACTGGTGGCTCTCGCCTTGCTCCCCGTTGTGGGGTGTGAACGCGGGCTCGGTGGTGGTGCGTATACCGAGTCACAGGTGACGCTGGTGATTTCCAACACGGAAGGGGGCTCTACGGAGGCTCCCTCTGCGGACTCCGGTGCTCCCGCAGCTGTGGCTGGTTTCGGAACAGTGAAAGGCAAAGTCGTTGTCGACGGAGCTGCACCCTCACTGCCGATGCTGCTGGCCAAGGGGCAGGCCACCAAGGACCCCGTCTGTTCCATCAACGGTGTGCCGAACGAGTCAGTCCTGGCGGATGCTGGTGGCGGTCTGGCCAATGTGTTCGTCTACTTGAAGAAGGCACCTGCTGGCGTCGAAGTGCCTGCCGCTCCGACCGACAAGATTGTGTTCGATCAGAAGGGATGCATCTTCGTTCCGCACACGTTTATTGCTCGCGTTGGTCAGACCATCAACATTACGAACTCCGACCCCGTGGCCCACAACGTTCACACGTTCTCCAACACGAAGAGCTTGAACTCGGCCATCCAGGGCAACGATACCAAGGGAACCGACCTCGTTTACGATAAGTCGGAAACCCTGCCCATCAAGACGGTGTGCGACTTCCACGCCTGGATGGACAGCTACCACCTGGTGGTTGATCACCCGTGGGCCGGGATGACCGGGCCAGACGGTTCGTTCGAGATTAAAGGTGTGCCCGCAGGCAAAATGGAATTCGTTGTCTGGCACGAAAAGACCGGATATGTGGAGCGTTCCTTGAAGATCGAAGTGGTTGCGGATCAGACTGTCGAGGTCCCGGTCAAGGTGCCTGCCGCCAAACTGGCAGGCAAGTGAAATCACCACTCTCTGGAATTTCAGGTTCGGTCGTTGTCTCGGGGGCGGAAGCGTGAAGAATACCTGTGTCTTGCTCAGTGCGATGCTGACCTGTGGGTTGGCGGGATGTGCCCCAGCTGTGGGACCCAAGTCCGCGACCCCGGTTCTGCTCGAAGAAGAAGTGAAGGTGCGTGTCGACAAGGACGGGCATTCTCATGTGGGAGCAGAGGCAGGGGCCAAAACAGAGGCCGCGCCGAAAGCTGAGACGGAGAAGGCTCCGTAGTCGTGAAGTGAGAGAAGAACCCATCGCCGTGTGTACGGTCTGGGTTTCGGTGGATGAGGCCGCAAGGCCAGTGAGTCAAAGTGTCAGGCAAGCCGAGTGCTTGTCTGAACGTTTCAGGACGGGAGAGGATCCGTGAGATCCAAGTTAGTGGCTCTTGTGCTGTGTTCCGGTGTGTTGTTCGTCTGCGGTTGCGGACGGACCGAGCCGCAATTCAGCTACCGCGAGGGGTTGTCGCCTCGAGTGCAGGAGTACGTCCGCACGACTGTTGACGAAAAGTTCGGAACTCCCCACAAGATTCGTGTCTGGGACAAGTTGCCGATTCAGGCTCACACCGCCCTTGCGACGGTCGGCGAGGGATCGAAGGACAACAGCCTTGTTGTCGATATTACCGGCGCCTTTCGCCCGATCGAGCCCGGCACCGAAGTGGTCTGGGTGGGCGGCACAATGATGCCCCGCGGCAGTGCACCGGTCACCGTCGAAGCATTCACCAAGGACAAGAATCTGCTGTCGCTGGTTGCAGCTCCCCCAGCTGCCCCCAAAGCGGGTGACAAGATTGTCATTGGTCCTGGTGAAACACTGACACATGGCCGTCTGCTCTACGCCGAACACTGCCAGCACTGTCATGGTGTGGCGGGAGATGGCCAGGGACCGACTGCTCCCTATCTGAATGTTCGTCCGCGTGACTACCGCAAGGGCCTCTTCAAGTTTACTTCGACCAAAGAAGGCATGAAGGCCCATCGCAGTGACCTGGCCCGCGTGATCGAAGATGGAATTCCCGGGACGTACATGCCCTCTTTCAAGCTGCTGAAGCCGGAAGAGTCTCACGCCATCATCGAGTACGTGCTCTTCCTCGCGATGCGGGGTGAGAGCGAGTTCCAGATGAACAACCTTCTGGCCTCCGACTATTCGGACGCGAGCGTGGCGAATCGCATCAAGGACGGTGAAACCCAAGAGAAGGTGATCGAGGAGTTCATCACCCGCGTCAAGGAAGGCGAGATCGACGAAGAAGTCAATCAGCGGAACGAGAAGATGATCGCCGACTGGGTGAGTGCCCAGGCCGAAGACGCGGTGATCGTGCCGAAGGAAAAACGGAACGCCAGCGACGAAGAATCAATCAAGCGTGGTCGGGAACTCTATCTGTCTGGCAATCTGAATTGCGTGGCCTGCCACGGAGAGTCTGGCCTCGGCGACGGTGTTCAGACCTACTCGGTCACCAAGAACACCGACACCGGCAAGGACAATGTGGAGCCCGGGCTGTACGACACCTGGGGCAACAAGCTCAAACCACGTAACCTGCGTCTGGGCATGTACCGTGGTGGACGTCGCCCGATCGACATCTATGCCCGAATCGAAGCGGGGATCAAGGGGACACCGATGCCTGCCTTCGGTGCCAAGTTGACTGAACAGCAGAAGTGGGACATCGTGAACTATGTCCTGGAACTGCCACACGAGCATCGGACTCCGGGAACCGGGGTAGCTCCCGCCAGCCCGGCGACCAAACCTGCCCCTGTGGCCACCACCGCTCACTGACCCTCACTGCAACAATCATGCGATGTGTCTCGAACGTGTTTTGAGATCATTCACACCGCAAGGATCAATATCGTGAAACGATTCTGGTGTCTCTTCTTCATGATCTGGCCGGTCTTGGCACTCTATGTGTGCTGGATCGCTCCGCAGATGGGTTGGTGGTTTCCTTTCAATGGACCCACCGGGATGAAGGCGGCCAGCCCGCTCGGCGAGCGGATTGACGACCTCTTCTACATGATCCTGTACATCACGACAGCCACCTTTGTCGGCACCCAGATCGCACTGGGCTATGTGCTGTTCAAGGGCGCTGCTGCAACCGATGAGGGGAACACCGAAAAGGCCTGGTACTCGCACGGTAGTCACAATCTCGAAGTGATCTGGACGATCGTCCCGGCCTGCGTGCTGCTCTTCATCGCCCTGTACCAGATGGATGTCTGGGCTCAGTACCGCGTGAAGGACAGCTTCCCGTCAGAAACGAAGCAGGGGGCGATTGCGGAAGTGACCGCCCGCCAGTTCGAGTGGCGCATTCGCTATCCCGGTCTCGGACCCGATGGTAAGCCTTTGCCCCTGATGCCTGAGCCGCAGCCGACTGACCTGTACACGGTCAACGATCTGCATGCCGTCGTCGGTAAGGCCGTGATGATCATCCTGGAAACCCAGGACGTGCAGCACTCGTTCTTCTTGCCCGAGCTGCGGGTCAAGCAGGACGCCGTGCCTGGCCTCGATATCCCCGTGTGGTTCAAGGCCAGCAAGAGCGGTGACTACACCCTGCTGTGCGCAGAACTGTGCGGCTGGGGTCACTACAAGATGAAGGCTCGGATGGTCGCCGAAACCGAAGACAAGTATCTGGAGTTCCTCCAGAAACTGACGAAGTCTCAGAACTACGATGGCGTGCCTGAGACTCCCGCGGAAGGTGCCCCTGTGGCATCCGCTGCAGAGTAAGTTGTGAGTCGAGTTTGTGAGTGGTCTTCAATTCAGGAGACCACGCGAAGTGAGTTCGCATGCAGCCGTCACCTGACGGAACAGCGGAGTGAGTCATGAGTACAGTGGATCCCGCAATCGTCACTACCGGTGGTCACGGCCATGCCGACGATCATGGTCATGGCCATGGTCATCACGGGTCGTTCATTTCGACGTACGTATTCTCTACCGACCACAAGATGATCGGGAAGCAGTTCCTGATCACCACACTGCTGATGCTCATGGTCGGGGGAGCTCTGGCACTGGGCGTCCGCTGGCAGCTGGCCTTCCGCTGGGAAGCGATGCCGATCTTCGGCCAACTCTTTCCCGCGCAGGGAGGTCAGATTCCTCCTGAGTTCTACACGATGCTCGTGACGATGCATGCATCGGTCATGATCTTTCTGGTGATCATCCCGATTCTGGCCGGTGCGTTCGGGAACTTCCTGATCCCGCTGATGATCGGTGCGGACGATATGGCGTTCCCGATCCTCAACATGCTCAGCTACTGGTTCATGTGGCCTGCGATCTTCTGCTTCGGGATGTCCTTCCTGCAAGCGGGATACGGAGCTGCTGGGGGCTGGACCTCGTACCCGCTGCTGTCGGCACTGCCGGAAGCTGCTCCTGGTTCTGGATCGGCTCAAACGTGGTGGCTGTTCGGTCTGACCTTCGTCGGGTTCTCCTCGATGATGGGATCGATCAACTACATGACCACGATCATCAACATGCGTGCTCCAGGAATGACCCTGTTCCGCATGCCGCTGACGATCTGGGCCATGTTCATCACTGCAATCCTTCAGTCGTTTGCACTCCCCGTCCTGACCGCCGCTGGCTTCATGCTGGTGGCTGACCGGATGCTGGGCACCTGCTTCTTCATCCCCTCGGGCATCGTGGTCAACGACACCGATCCGACCGTCGGTGGTGGACAGCCGCTGCTGTGGCAGCATTTGTTCTGGTTCTACTCGCACCCCGCTGTGTACATCATGCTGCTGCCCGCGATGGGCATGGTCAGCGATATGCTGGCCTGCATGAGCCGCAAGCCGATCTTCGGTTACAAGCCGATGGTTTACTCGATGGCGGCGATTGCTGGTCTCGGCTTCATCGTGTGGGGACACCACATGTTCACGTCGGGTATGAATCCCGCACTGGGCATGACCTTCATGGTGTCGACCGTGATGATCGCTCTGCCCTCCGCCGTGAAGGTCTTCAACTGGATCGGCACGATGTGGGGCGGACGTCTGGTCTTCAACACGGTCATGCTGAACTGCATCGCGTTCGTGTCGATGTTCATCGTCGGTGGACTGTCAGGGATCTTCATGGCCGCCGTGCCGGTCGACATCTACATCCACGATACCTACTTCATCGTGGCTCACTTCCACTACGTGTTGTTCGGTGCAACGCTGTTCGGCTGCTTTGCCGGAATCGTGTTCTGGTTCCCGAAAATGTATGGCCGATTGATGAACGAGAAGCTCGGCAAGCTGCACTTCTTCTTGACCTTCATCGGCTTCAACGGGACCTTCTTCCCGATGCACCTGCTGGGAGTTTCGGGGATGCCTCGTCGGTATGCCGACCCCTACCTGCATCCTTACCTTGAGCATCTGCTGCCAATGAATCAGTTCATGACCTGCTGTGCGATCCTGATGGGATTCAGCCAGTTCATCCTGCTGTTCAATTTCTTCTACAGCCGTAAATTCGGACCCAAGTGCGGACGTAACCCCTGGAACGCGAATGGTCTCGAGTGGACTGCTCCATCTCCTCCAGGCCATGGTAACTTCGAATCAGTTCCGATCTGCCACCGTGGGCCTTACGAATACTCCGATCCGAAACACTCGGAAGACTTCTGGCTGCAGACTGATCCACCAGCGAAGCGTGGTGACGGTCCTGCGACTGTGGCTGCTCACTGACTCTCTGTGGTCTGGCTCAGCCTCTTTGACCGCTACCCTCTGAAGAAGATTCATGTCCGACGTTCGTTACCGACCCTGGCTTCACCGATTCGCCGCCACGACTGTGTGCGTCGCGATCGTGACGCTTGTGTTCGGAACACTGACGACATCGATGAAGGCCGGGATGGCGTTTCGAGACTGGCCGACCTCTGATGGTCAGTTCATGGTGACCTACCCTTGGCTGAGTGACTTTGCCCGTGACTGGGACAAGTTCATGGAACACGGCCACCGGTTGGCGGGCATGCTGATCGGGATGTGGTCGATCGCTCTCGTGGTACTGACTCATAAGTATGAAACCCGACGTTCGGTGCGACTTGCTTCGATCGGGATTCTCCTCGGTGTAATCTGCCAGGGACTGCTTGGCGGGCTGCGAGTTCTGCGGGACAACTTCGATCTGGCGCAGGTCCACGGAGCCTTCGCAGCTGTGGTCTTCTCCGGTATGGCGATCGTGACCACGATGCTGAGCCGGTCTTGGATCGAGGCGAGGCAGGAGTCGCCGACTGCCGATGTGGAGCATTTGCGTCCGTTTGCACTGCTGAGCGTGGCTGCGATTGCCTTCCAGTACTTCCTCGGCGGATTGATCCGCCACCATGGTTCGGGGCTGCACGAGCACCTCGCGATGGGATTCGTTGTTCTCGGTCTGCTGCTGGCCAACGCCTGGCTGGCGATGACGAGCGGCGTCACCTGGATTCGTCGCGGCGGGGCCATGCTGGCTGTGATTACGGTCGTGCAGGTCCTGCTTGGTCTCGGCGCGTGGGTGTTGAAGTTTGGCCATGCGGCGACGGGATATGTCGCAGTGGCCGACTCGATTGAACAAGTTTCGGTGCGGACTGCTCACGCACTGGTTGGCATTCTGACGTTCATGGTGTCCGTCGTGTACACGGCTCGCGTTTTCCGCGTGCATGCGGTCGCGAAGCCGAGTGCATCTGAATCCACTGTGTCATCACAAAGCCTGGCGGGAGGTGCGGTATGAGCATCGCAGCTCCTGACCTGACCAATACACTCGCGATTGATTCGTCTCTGGCCAGCGAGCGGTCAACTCCTCGCGTTCGCGATTTTGTGGAGCTCTGCAAGCCGCGAATTGCTGTCGTTGGCCTCTACACCGTGGCAATTGGCTTCTTTGTCGGCAGCCGTGGTGTGTGGAATGTCTCGCTGCTGCTGCACACTTTGCTGGGCGTGGGGCTGGTGGCTGTCGCCTGTAGCGTGCTGAACCAGTTCATTGAGCGGGAAACCGATCAGCGGATGGAACGCACCGCTGTGCGACCACTGCCGACCGGGCGAGTCTCGTCGGGTGAGGCACTGGTCTTCGGATTACTGGCCGGAACAGCTGGCCTGGTCTGGCTGGCACTGCATGTCAATTCTCTTACCTGCCTGCTGGGGGCGTCGACGCTGCTCAGTTATGTGGGCTTGTACACGCCATTGAAACGCTGGACTTCGCTGGCGACCGTGGTGGGTGCGGTTCCGGGGGCTTTGCCTCCAGTACTGGGTTGGACAGCTGCGGGCGGTGAACTGGATGCGGGAGCGTTTTCGCTCTTTGTGTTGTTGTTCCTGTGGCAGTTCCCCCATTTTCTCGCGATCGCCTGGCTGCTGCGAAGTCAGTATGCCAATGCGGGACTCAAGATGATGCCGCGTCTGACTGGACGTGGAATTGGTTTGTTGGCTGTGGTGTATGGAGCCGCACTGATTCCGGCGAGCCTGATGCCCAGGTTCGTGGGATTGGCGGGCGACTTCTACTTCCTCACGGCGATTGGGCTGGGAGCCGGTTACCTCTGGAGTTCGATTGGATTCGCACGACGGGGTGACGACGCATCGGCCCGCAGGGTGTTGTGGGCGTCGTTCCTGTACTTGCCCACGCTCCTGGCGGTACTGACTTTGGATCATTGGCGGTTGCTGAGCTAGGGCTCGTCGACAGTTTGTAACGAGCTGATCCACACGAGTGGAGAGGCTGAAGGGTTCGCAGCAGACATGGCACAAACGCACGGCACAACTTCGGTGAAAATGGGGATTCCGATCTCGCGCGCCAAGCTCGGGATGTGGCTGTTCCTCGGCACCGAAATCATGTTCTTCACAGCGTTCATTGGAACGTACATCGTCTGCTTCTTCGGTTCGCCGGGCTGGCCGACCGATACGCACCAGACGCATATCAACATTGCAGCTGGCGGCATCAACACGTTCGTGCTGATTCTGTCGAGCTACTTTGTGGTGGTCGCTCACGAGGCGATGGGGCTCCGCGATTTTGCCAAGGCTCGCAAGTTCCTCATCATGACGATGGCTCTGGCCTTCGTGTTCCTCGGGATCAAGACATACGAGTACAAGGGCAAGTTCGACCACAACATCCTCCCTGGCAAGATCGCCGAGGATGATTTCCAGGCGATGGACAATGTCGTTAAGGCAATGAAGACTGCCGTGGAACGTGAACTGGATTCACTGATCCCCGGCACCGAAAAGCCCTACGAGAAGCAGGCAGCATTGAATCTGAAGATCACCGAGCCCAAGGCTGGTGAGGCTGAATCGGCAGAGCAGCGGACCTACCGCGCCTGGCAGGGATGGAACGAAGAATTCAATCGCCTGCGTACGGAAGTCTCAGGCAACAAGCTGACACTGAAGGATGTCGAGGAGCGTCTGGAAACCGGCTACGCCCACACGATCATCGTCGACACGAAGGCTCCGGTTCTTAAGGCTGCGGACGGTCGAGAACTGACCCATGTGGCGGGCACTCTCGAAGACAGCCAGATTGAAGCCTACAAGGCGAAGCAGCCCTTCACGCTGAAGGCTCACACGGGCGAAACTGTCAGCATCGCTCCGGATAATCTTGTGACTGCCGTGATCCCCGCCGAAGTGATTGATCTGGGGCATGAGATTCACCACCCGTTCGTGATGCCTTACGGAAACCTGTTCGCCAGCTGTTACTTCCTGATGACGGCTTTTCATGCGATTCACGTGCTGGTAGGCATGACCATGTTTGCCTGGCTACTGATGCAGGGTAGTGCGCTGAACGAAACCTGGAGCGACTTCATGGAGAACGCCGGTCTGTACTGGCACTTTGTGGACCTCGTGTGGATCTTCCTCTTCCCGCTGCTCTACATCCTGCCCGGACTGATGCGTGCGGTGTGACGAGGACGCAGACGCAGCTGGATGATTCCGGTTGTCTGCGGTGTGAATTGATTGTCGATTAAAGAGTGTCGTTCCGCGTGAGTGAGAAAGTCCCGAACATGTCCCACGAACCTGCTGCTCCGAACGCTGTGGCTGCCCACGCCGGTCATGATGCACACCCGCACGTGAACTACTTCGCGATCTTCATCGCTCTGTGTGTCTGCACCGGGATTTCGATCCTGCTCGACCTGTTCGAGAGCCAGTCACTTCGCTGGGTGATCGTCTTTCTTGTGATTTCAGTGGCCGTTGCCAAGGCAATGTTTGTGCTGACGTACTTCATGCATCTGAAGTTCGAAGGCAACTGGAAGTTCATCATTCTGCTGCCAACGACGATTCTGGCCATTGGTCTGATGGTCGCTCTCACTCCCGACATCGCGTTGCACTATTACACTCCTGATGTTCCACAGGTTCACCAGGAAGCACCCGCAGCCCCAGCACCGGCCGCTGATCACGGCCACGGACACTGAATCATCTGCCTGTCGGATTTCCGGCAGGCATGATTTCGGTTCCGGCCACCTGGCCTGCGGCCCTTCGCCATTGGCCTCTCTGAATGTCCGACTCTCCCGCAATCCTGATTGATTCTGTTTCGCACAAGTATAGCGAGCGAGTGGCCCTCGATCAGCTGTCGTTCGACGTGAGAGCCGGTGAGATCTTCGGGTTGCTGGGCCCCAACGGCGGCGGTAAGACGACGCTGTTCAAGCTGTTGTCGACGTTAATGCCGGTTCAGTCAGGGCAGCTGTCGATCGTCGGTTTTGATGTCACGAAACAGGCCGACGATGTACGGCAGTCGATCGGGGTGACGTTTCAGTCTCCCAGCGTCGACATCAAGCTGACTGTACGCGAGAACATCGTGTACCAGGGCCGGCTCTACGGCCTTTCGGGGACAGATCTGCGGAAGCGGGTCGCTGCTCAGATGGAGCGGTTCCAGATCAGCGACCGTGCGAACGATCTGGTGCAGACTCTGTCGGGCGGATTGAAACGGCGGGTCGAGATCGCCAAGAGCCTGCTCCACAATCCGCGTGTGCTCTTGCTCGACGAGCCGAGTACCGGGCTCGATCCCGGGGCGAGGTTTGACCTGTGGCAGGCTCTGCAGACACTGCGGGCCGAGTCAGGCGTGACGGTGCTGGTGACGACTCATCTGATGGAAGAAGCCGAGAAGTGCGACCGGCTGGTGATCCTCGATCACGGCAAGCTGGCAGCGATGGGGACGCCCGATGAGTTGCGTTCAAAGATCGGCGGCGACTGCATCACGATCCAGGCGTTCGACTCCGCGCGAGCCGCTTCGCTCTCGCAAAAAATCACATCGACTCTCCAGATCACCCCTCAGCTGTTTGAAACCCAGCTGCGGATCGAGGCTCCCGAGGGGGCTGAGCTGGTCCATCGATTGACCAGAGAGTTTTCGCCAGAGATCCGTTCGATCACGCTCGGCAAGCCCACGCTGGAGGATGTCTTCATTCGAGCCACCGGCCATCGGTTCTGGGACGAAGGCAAGGCGTAGAGTGTTGAGTTGTCAGTCGTCAGTATTCAGTCAGAAATTGCGGGGACTTGTGTGATGAGCCAGAACACGACGCAGAGTCCTCGTCCCGGGTTCATGGCGAGATATGGTTTACCGATCTCGATGCTGGTCGAGCGGGAATTCGTACGGTTCTTTCGCCAGCGGTCTCGCGTGGTCGGGGCGCTGGCCCAGCCGGTCATCTTCTGGGTGCTGTTCGGAGCCGGGCTCAGCGGCTCGTTTCGCATGGCAGCTGCTTCGGGCGGCAGCGTGTCGTTTCAGGAATACTTCCTGCCTGGGGCGGCGTTGATGATCGTGCTGTTCACGTCGATCTTCTCGTCGATCTCGGTGATTCAGGATCGTAACGAGGGGTTCCTGCAGGGGGTGCTGGCGGCTCCGGTGCCGCGCGTATCACTCGTTCTCGGTAAGCTGTTCGGCGGTGCGTCCCTCGCACTGGTTCAGGCGTTGTTGTTCCTCTGGTCAGCTCCACTGCTGCAATACATCGGACTGGCTCCCGAGATGCCACTGGGGTTCTCTATCGGTCAGACGCTGGCGATGATCGGCGTGCTGTTCCTGACCGGACTCGGGATGGCCGGGCTCGGGTTTCTCTTTGCGTGGAAGATCGACTCAGTGCAGGGTTTCCACGGGATTATGAGTGTTCTACTGATGCCGATGTGGCTGTTGTCAGGTGCGTTCTTTCCCCCCGGCGGCAGCAAGTGGCTCAGCTGGGTGGTGGCGGTTAATCCGCTGTCATACGGGTTGTCTGCGTTGCGTCATGTCATCGGTCGAAGTGATGCCGCTGTGGGTTTGCCGTCACTGCCAGTGAGCCTGGCTGTGAGCCTGGGGTTTGCCGTGTTGTGTGTGGCACTGGGGGTCCGAATGACCCGTCGCCCCTCAACGATCTGAGTCGACCCGTAAGGTTGTCACTTTGTTTTGTTAATCGTTTTATTAATCCTGGTGGCAAATCGGCTTTCCGTTTGCGATTATCGAGGGACGCGGTAACGCCCATCTGAGGTGGCGGCTGTGTGTCGAATCGCATGCTCAGGCGGACTCCCATGATTTGCATCACCGTGGCCCCGACATCTCGAACCCTGGCCAAGGTCGACATTCTGAATGCCTGTCGATTTGCCGATGTGGTCGAGCTGGCTCTCGATCATCTGATCAAGGAGCCCGATGTCAAAGACCTGATTGAGGGATTTGACAAGCCGATCATCGTGTCATGTCGCCGGAAAGAGGACGGTGGGAAGTTCGAGGGGAGCGAGCTGGAACGTATGACTCTCCTGCGACAGGCGATCGTGGCGGGACCCGCGTATGTCGAACTCGATCTCGACATCGCTCCAAAGATCCCGCGGTTCGGAAAGACTCAGCGCGTCATCAGCTTCACGCGGATGGACCGTCCCGAATCTGACATCGATGCCATCTTTGATGAGGCGGTTAAGGCGAATGCTGACATTGTGAAGTTCACCTGGCCAACGCCGACGCTCGATGATGCGTGGCCGCTGCTGGTGGCAGTGAGTTCGAAACGTCGCCTCCCGATCGTGGGGATGGGGCTGGGGCGGGCCGACCTGACGTTCTCTCTGCTGGGGCAGAAGTATGGTTCGCCGTGGATCTACGCGGCCCTCGAGCGGGGGCTCGAAGCCTTCCCCGGGCAGGCGACGGTGTTTGAACTCGACGAGACCTATTCCTGTCGCGAAATCGACAAGCACACGGTGTTCATCGCCATCGCAGGGTTTGGTGAGACTCAGACGATCACGACCCGCATCCTCAACGCAGCCTTCAAGCAGATTGGAGCCAATGTCCGCTGTTTGCCCATCGAACTGGGCGATGTGAAGATGCTCAAGAAGATGCTGGATGTGCTCAAGGTCAAAGCGATCCTCGTGAGCGAGGGGAACGGGCAACGGTTGTTGCCGCTGGCCGAGCACATCGACAAGCTCGATGCCCAGAGCGAATACATCGACCTGTTGTTGCGACTGGACGATGGCTGGCACGGGTACAACACGCTGTGGCGGAGTGGGCTCAAGGCTCTCGAGAATGCGCTGGGTGGAGATTCCAAACGGCCGCTGGAGCGACACAACGTGCTGGTACTGGGCAATGGCGGCATGGCCCAGTCGATGGTCTATGGAGTCAGTCACCGCAAGGGCATGGTCAGTATCTGCGGCCCCAAGGACAAGGAATCGCAGCTGATCGCCAGCGCCAACGACTGCCGGATGGTGCCGTACGCCAAGTTGTATGAGACGCTGGCGGATGTCGTGGTGATCGCCGACCGAAATCTGGAATGCGGCCAGCACGCGGGGAACGTGAACCCATCAGTCTTCCGCACGAATCACACCGTTCTCGACGTTTCAGATCCACCGCGTGAACACGCATTGTTCGTCGAGGCCCGCGAGCGGGGTTGTAAGGTCGTGGAGCCGCAGGCGGTGTATGTCGATCAGCTGAATGCCCAGTTCAAGGCGATCACGGGGAAAGAGATTCCCCCGGAGGCATTCGTGAAGGGGCTGATGGCAGAGTAAGGGGCTTCTCGGGTGTGTTTCTGACTTCCACTTGTCTTTGAAAACAGGCATGTGATGCCCGACTGGTCCTACAGAACGCTGTTTCAGCCACTGTTACTCCGCATGCCGGTGGCTGGGGCACGTGCGATAGCGCTGAGAGGGATTGGTGCGCTGGCCAAGCTCCCCGGTGGGAAATCTGTCATTGACTTCATGGGGCATATGCGGCCGGATACTGCGCTGTCTTTTGAGAAATGCGGATTGACGTTTCCGGCTCGTGTGGGGTTGGGATGCCTGATTGACCCGACGGCGAATGCTCTTGATGCATTGTCTCGGTTTGGGTTTGGCTGCATAGAGGTCGGGCCAGTCGTTACGGACCTGAGCCCTTCGCAGAGTGTGATGGCTCGCTTTGATCGAGCAGGTCGTCGAGTCGTGGTGGGGCCTGACACCTCCTCGGTTCATTGGGAGGCTCTTCACGATCACCTTAAGGGGAGAAAGAGCACTGGGACGCCGATTTTTGTCCGCCTGCCTGTTTCGCAGCTTTCCTCTCCGTGTGTCGGATGTGAGTCGTTGTGGCTTGAAAAGCTGGTACCACTTGTGGATGGAGTTGTCCTCGATTCGGAAGGGAGCGATGAGGATGATGATGCACTCCGAAAAATGCTCGATGCCCTCGCTTGTGATTTAACAGGAGTGTGTCGGATCTGGAGAGAGGTAAACCCGGCCGGACTCCCCGATTTGGTACGAGAAATGTTGCGCATCGGGCGACTTCAGGGACTGCTCCTCGAAGTCGATTCATGTTCGGAACTTGTCCGCGACGTCCGCCAGCAGATCGGTCCCGAATCATTACTGATCGTTCGCGGTCGAGTCATTGATCCGCAAGAGGCTCTCGATTTATTTGATGTCGGTGCCGACATTGTGCTGATTGATGATGGTCTTGTCTTTTCCGGGCCTGGTCTCGCGAAACGAATTAATGAAGCCTGCCTGTACCGTATACCGATTCCTGTTTTGGTTTCACCTGATATGCGACTTGGGCCAGCCAGTTGGCTCTGGACACTGTTGCTCGGTACTGCTTTATTCGGTGGAGGATTACTGGCTCTTATGATCGCGATGACGCGGGTGATTCTGCCCTATGACGAATCTTTTGTGGGGATGAATCGAGAGCAGTTATGCGGAGTGAACTCGAGGCTGGTCGATTTCATGAGCCATGATCGGGTGACACTGGCTGGGACGATGATGTCACTGGGGTTGTGCTATGTGATGTTGTCTTACTTCGGGGTCAGGCGAGGGCGTCACTGGGCCAAAGTGACCATACAGGCATCGTGCTTCGTAGGCTTTCTGAGCTTCTTTGCCTTTCTGGGATACGGATATTTCGACCCGTTTCATGCGTTTGTGGCAGCTGTCCTGTTCCAGTTTCAGCTGTTTGGGCTGGCAGCTCCATTATCACCAGTGCATGACCGCGTGACACCGACATTGCGGGAGGATCGAGCGTGGCGACTGTCGCAATGGGGGCAGCTCTTGTTGATCTGCCACGCGATTGCTCTGTTTGTTGCGGGTGTGGTAATTGTTGGTATTGGGAGTACGAGTGTATTCGTCTCCGAAGACTTGGAGTTCATGGATACGACGATCAGCGCGTTGTCCTCTGCAAACCCGCGAATCGTTCCCCTCATTGCACATGATCGTGCCAGCTTCGGGGGAATGTTGTTGAGTTGCGGGCTAGTGACTTTACTGCCAGCGCTGTGGGGGTTCGAACGGGGACGTGCCTGGTTATGGTGGCTGCTCGCTGGAGCTGGAATACTTGGGTATCTATGTGCGATCGCTGTTCACCTTGCGGTTGGATACACCGACTGCTGGCACCTGGCTCCCGCGATTGGAGGTGCGTTTATTCTGGCTTTGGGACTGGGGTACTCGCGGGCATTTCTCTGTGATGTTCCGAGCGTTGGAACTCAGACAAAGGCAGCGTGAGAGTTGGGTCATACGTGGTGATTCATCAACGGATGTGCAGGTTGATGGGGAATGCGCGGTTGATGAATGAGAGAGCCTGCCGCTTGTGCCGGAACGATCAGCGGCCTTACCCCCGTCCCAGGCGAATGCGGGCGACGCGGGCGAGGGGGCCGCTGCCTCCTCGGGGAGGGACAAGACGCAGGGTGAGTGGCATCCAGTGCGGCTTGCCGAGCTTGGTCTCGGGGACAGCTGTGATCTCGGGCAGGACAGGGTGCTTGGTGCTTTGGTATTTCTCCTGATCGGACGGCGTCAGGAAGATCAACTTCTTGGCGATGAAGTCAGAGATCCAGTCGGCGAAC
>CANJZR010000002.1 GCA_947479075.1 Planctomycetaceae bacterium | reverse complement strand
TAGTACGTAATCACCTTCTGCTGCACCCAGGACAGACAGGAATGTCTGTCCTACTGCTGACTTCAGTGGAACAGACATTCTTGTCTGTTCTTCAGGGGACTGAAAACGTATTGCGCACTTGCTCTGGATACATGCAACCCGGATCAGACTCACTGACACGACGGCCTAGGGGAGATGGCACTCGATGTGATCCGTCGCTCCCTTACCGCATGAACGCGACGTAGTAGAACGCCAGCCCGGTCACCGAAGTCAGAACCAGATCGATCGTCGAGATCCAGCCGAGTGTCTTGTGGAGCCGGCTGTGGTTGCCCGGCTGGGGCGGGTTCGCGAATCGTCGCCAGGCCAGCACCAACGTCGTCGTCCAGATCAACGGCGTCGACACGGCGAAGACCAGATGCACCAGCAGCATCGTGCGAACCTGGGCCAGTGCCTCGCCGACCAGTCGCGGAGCATCGGGGTTCTTGTTGACGATGTTCTGCCACCCGCCATGCATGCGCATGTCGACTTCAAAGGCGACCACCACGATCAGCAGCACGACGGAAAGAGTGGTCTGAATCGCGGCATGCAGCGCGAAGTTCTTCCGGACCTTCACGAGATACAGGCTGTAAATAATCACAGGAACGACGAGGACGAGGGCACTGACCACCACGTCCAGCATCAACGATGAATCGTAACCAAGGAATCCGTTGCTCATGGGCGTAGTATAGGTTTTCACCATTCTCTGGACAGGCGTCTCGCGGCAATCTCCCGGGCGAGAGAACGCCGTCATTACCGCCTGTTAATCTGTACGCTCTCGCCCAGCCTTTCTCAGGTTTCCTCGCCGAAGACGCGATACTGAGCATATCAGGATGTAGCCGCTCTAAACCTGTTTGTGGTAGCGAAGCTGCGTAACACCTGACGGCCCATCCTATTGTGGTGGAATTGTACATGTCCGAGTCGCCAGTCACAGCCGCCGGGGTCAGCACTCTCCCCGTCCGTGTCCTGAAGTCACTCGCTCGCACGGCCCGTCTGCGTTCGGGTGGAGCAGTACTTGAAGTTGGGCCGGTCCGTGCGACCGCAATGCCCGACTGGACCTCCATCGGTGTACAGCCGACCGCCCTGACCGACTCGGCTCCCTCCATCCCGACCCAGCCGGGTCAGGTACTGATCGGCGATGTGGCGGGCGGAATGCCCGTGTCCGCCCACTCGGTCGATTGCGTCGTGCTGCGAAGCGCGAAGACATTCACCGCGGGGTTGGGGACCCCCGAAGCCCTGCTCGGAGCGGCGAATCTGCTGTCGTGCCTCAAGCCCCAAGGCTCCCTGCTGGTTGTCGGCCAGCCCGGCGAATCGCTTCAGGCATGGCACGAACTCCTGTCCGCCTACCCGGTCCAGGTGTCACAGGCCGACTACAAGGACGGCATCGGCTATTGGCTGTCCCTGCAGTGGCTGAAAGGAAGCGCCCAGATTCAGATGCCCGTGCTGCGGGCCGAGATCGGTAAAGAAGCGATCAGCCGCCTGCAGTGGCACCGTCTGGTCCGTGAACTCATGATGAAGCGAGTCCAGTCCGCCAAGGCTGCCTGATCGGCCGCGCAGAAAACCTGCAAATCACAGACACACCTCGCACTCGCCTCATCCGCGATCGCGAGGTGTTGTCGTTTTATGTCGTTGATCGCTCCGCGATCAGGTCGTCGAACCCACCCGACATCCACTCATGCAGCGCGGGCGATACGCGCCTCACCCGATGAGCTGGCAGCTGCTTGAGCCTCCTGAGCCACGGGCCATTCCAGTTTCTCTCCCGCGGCGATGCGATCGGTGATCTGTTGCAGCTCGTCCATCCTCTTCTGAACCAATTCGCGATAAGGTCCCAGCTCCTGGGGTAACAGGTTCGGGGGGACGCGGATTGGCTCGCCACCCAGCACAAAGAACTGACCGAAGGGCAGCGGGATCAGCATATCGGTCCAGCGGCCTTTCGGTCGCCAGGCCCAGCTGCACGAGACAGCCACGGGGACGATCGGCCGACCCGATTGCGAAGCCAGATAGACGATCCCGTCTTTGACCTGACGACGTGGTCCTCGCGGTCCATCAGTCGCGATGACCAGATGCTTGTGCTCGGCCAGAGAGAACATTTGGCGGACAGCTGCGGCACCGCCACGACTGCTGGAGCCACGGATCGGTTGAATCCCGACGGCGTCGAGGGTGTCGGCGATGATAGTTCCGTCGTAGTTCTGACTGACGAGAGCGGCGACGTTGACTGTCCGGTTGCAGAAGATCGCCCCGAGAATCGCATCATGCCAGACACAGAAGATCGAGCGGTGCTCGTCGTCGGGTTCGCAGTGCGGACTGTATCCAGGCACGGCGGGAACGATTCGCTTCCGGAGCGTCAGAAACAGACACCGGAACACAAACACCATGGTTCGGGCGAGAAATCGAATGAACGTGCGATTGCGAAGTTTCACGGCATCCGTTCCGTGGGGGACGAGGATATTGAGGACCGTCTCCCGTCCGATGACTCGTCGAGAGACAACCGGGGAGAATACCCGAGAAGCCGAATTCCTCCCAAGATCAAATTACCACGAGAGCCACTGTTTGCAGGTCACTCTCGTGATCGCAGCTGATTTCGACCAGAATGATTTTCAGCCAAGTGCTCAGCTGAGAATGATTTCGCGGAGAAACGCCGGATGACAGGATGGAATCTGGGGATACTGCTCGTGCTGATCGCCGGGCATGCGGAGCTGTGGGTGGCGCTGGTCAATCGATTCCATGCCCTGCCCGTGGCCCCCAGCAAGCTGCAACGAATCCGGCACCTGCACGACTTGATGATTCCGAGTTTCGGGGTGGTGGCGTTGTGGTGCCTGGGGCTGAGTGGGCCGCGATTACTCCTGGGGGGATCGTGGAGTCAGGTCTCGATCGGCTGGTACCCGGTGCTGATGGCATCGGCCATGGGAGTGGTGGGTGGACTGAATGGCGTCCTTCGATTTCACTGGACTCGCAGCTGCCCCCTCCTGGTCCGCGAGCAGCGGGAGGTCCACCCCATCAGATCCTTCGACGGGTCTCTGCCGCTCGCATCTGGACAGTTCGAGAAGTTGGCGAGACTGCCGTTCAATGAGCAGTTCCAGGTCGAACTCAGCCACAAGACATTCGCACATCCCGGACTGCCGCCGAGTTTCTCGGGCCTCAAGATTCTGCACCTGAGCGACTGGCACTTTGAGGGAACGATCACGCGGGAGTACTTTGAACAGGTCAGTGCGATTGCCGCACGCGAAGCGGTTGATCTGGTGACATTCACCGGGGACCTGCTCGACAACGATGCGTGTTTAGAGTGGCTGCCGTCGACGCTGGGTCAGCTCACCGCGTCACTCGGATGCTGGTTCATCCTGGGGAACCATGACTGGTATCTCGACTCCGCTTCGGCGAGGCGACAGCTGACCGCTCTGGGATGGAAGGACGCGACGGCGGGAGCACGGTCGATCGCCTGGCGAGATGGACAGATCGTGATCGCGGGGGACGAAACCCCCTGGATGGGCACTGCTCCAGAGTGGCCCGATCGAAACGGGGCACACGCAGCTGGGACGCCGGAGCTGCGAATCCTGCTCAGCCACACCCCCGACAATCTCCCACGAGCCCGGCAACAGGGCGTCGACGTGATGCTGTCGGGGCATAATCACGGGGGCCAGGTCCAGCTGCCGCTGATCGGCCCGGTCTTCTCGCCGAGCCGGTATGGCTGCCGGTATGCGGGCGGGTCATTCTGGGAGTCCCCGACTCTGCTCCACGTCTCCCGCGGACTGGCGGGACGGCACCCGCTGAGATGGCATTGCCGCCCCGAGATCACCGTGATCGAACTGGTGGCGGAGTGATAACAGGTTGAGAGAATTCTCAGCCCACGGGAGGGCGAAGCTCCTGCTGAGCCGTTGACCCTGATCGCGGACATCCGAACTCGCACAGCGCGTGATCTCCTCTCCCCATGGTCCCGACAGGGACGACCGAAATAACCCACCGATTCATCGGTGGGATGGAATTGGCCCCCTGTTCTCCAGCCCCGACAGGGGCGAAAGAAGCTGGGGCAAAGGCATCTCATCGCGTACGAGGTTCGATCGCGATACCAGATCTGTCGTCCCTGTCGGGACTGTTCGTTCGAGATCCAGCTGACCCAGCGATAAATCGCTGGGCTATTTTCATCCGTCCCTGCCGGGACGAAGAAACTTCGCGTGTCGAATGCGCGAGCCTGCACGTTCTGCTGTCGTGTGATCAGAGCTACGGTCATCCGCCTTGATAGACGGCCTGGCCGGTGATCGAACAGGTTTACCCCTGCCCCCCGCCCTCTCCCCCACAACGGGAACAGCTGGCGAAGCCCTGTCCACCGAGGGGGAGAGGGAGCAAGAGCTTGCCACCCAACCGGCGACTTCCCGGCCCAAAAAAGAACACGCCCCGCAGAATCCTGCAGGGCGTGTTTGAGTTTCAGACCACTTGCGATCGGAGATTAGAACTCACCCCAACCCCAAGGCAGTTCGCCGCCACCACCTGTTGCATTCGGGCTGACGGGCAGGACACCATTCGCACTTCCCGTGCTGATATACGGGAAGTCATCCAGAATGAAGATCTGGTCGATGGTAACAGCAGCCAGGCCCTGGTCAGTGTAGGCATTACCCGCTCCACGGACACGGAAAGTACTTTCTCCGAGACCGGCATAGAGCAGCAATCCAGTTCCGAGTGGAAGACTAGGATTCGGAGCCTCCGCGAATCGAGCACCTTGACGCTGTGCGTTACGGAGTCGAGCTGCGTTGGTAAACGGTCCAGATGATGGGTCGCTGTCAGCGAACAGGCGAGACTTAAACACCCCATCGGCATCGTTGTAGTATGCACCACCCTGGGCACCATCAGTGATCGTTGTGTCGAGGTTGTTGGCTTCGATCGAGTTGAAGGAGTTGTTGCTGAAGATCAGGTCCATACGAGCGAGTGGGTCACCCGAATAGCTTGTCTGGCTAAACTCGGTTTCGCTCCAGGTTCCGGTGGCTGTCGCTGGGTCGACTGTCGAGCGGAACGAGTGGAACAGAATGTCGTCACCGGCGTTGCCTTCGAAGTAATTCCCTGTGACGGCCATCGAGATACCAGCGTTGAAGTAGCCGGTTGCTGCTGTCAACACACCGTTGCCATCCAGGTCGTTATCTAGAACGCCGTCACCATCGAAGTCTTCAGCATTGAAACCGGTGGTCGCGAAACCGCCTTCGAAAGTCTGCGTGTAGCCACCGCCGCTCGTTCCCACTCGAACAACCAGACCAGTTGCGGGGAAGTCGGCAACACTCCCTCCGTTACCGATGATTTCGTTGTTGTGGATGTCAGCTCGCAAGAAGACCCGAGTTCCAACAAAGCCGTTCTCGGAAAGAATGTCCTGGCTCTTTGTCACCATGCTTTGGTCAGCCGCATTGGTGGTGATGATATAGATGCCTTCTTCCTTGTTTCCCTTCACGTGGTTGCCCATGATCGTGAGATCGCCAATGACCTCTCGGGTACCTTCAAGCGTATTAAACTGGCTGGAGAACGCCTTAGGATCCGTATCATCGATGTCCGTCGTGTCAGTGTCCTCAGGGCGAATCAAGGCTGAGATACCTCGGCCATCGTTCACCGTGATTTCGTTGTTGAGAATGCTCAACTTGGACGTGATCGCTGGTTGAAAGAAGTCGTTCGATGTTTGAAGTTCAAATCCATCATGACCCCCTTCGTTCAGCCAGCGGACACCATCCCCGACGTTCGCAGTAATCTTGTTGCTGATCACGTTGACCGTCTGGTATGTGACGATGGGGTCCTTTTCGTCGTCGAATGACACGGGAAATTCAATCGAGTGATAGACGTTTCCTTCATCTTCGACTTCCTGACCTTGGATGTTGATACCGGCGTTGTTGTAGGTGCCATTCGGCAGGCCAGTCACCGGGTCAACGTTCTCGGTCCCGTTCAGGGTGATCAGATTATTGCCAATCGACATCACCCCGACCCCGGTGAACTGCACACCATCCAACCGGTTCCGGCTGATCAGGTTGCCCATCGACAGCTGCGATGGCGGCATCGGCGAACCGATCGGGTTGAGTGTCGTGCTACCAATGATGAGTCCCATCCCGGCTTCCGCGTCATTCGACGAGTTACCCACTCGTGACTGAATCTGAATACCGCTGTAGGTATTGCTGGAGATGTTGTTGCGAGTCCAGGTCCCTGTCAGGCTGCGAGAATCGCGAGCATCGTTGATGTTCTCGCTGACGTAGATCCCGTCTTCACCGTTGCTGGTGATCACGTTCTGGTCCAGATTCGCCAGCAGATCCGCATCAGCTTCCAGCCGGAACTCGATACCGTCTCCGCCGTTCGATGTGAACCGGTTGATGTTGACGTTCATCGAGTCGGGAGACAGGTTCTGCATGTTCCCCTGGCTGGCTCCGGCCACGTTGATGAACATGCCGTCATCGACGTTCGTGTTGAAGACGTTGTTCTGGACCAGCAGATTGTTGAACTGGCCACGCTCTGCTCGGCTGATCTCCAAGCCATCGTCGCCGTTATTCTGGAACAAGTTGCCTTGTCCTGTCGTCGTGCTGCCGATCACGAAGTTATTGACCTGTGCCGCAATCGTGTTGACGTTGCCGGCATCGTTGTTACCGACGATGTTCATATGCAGCCCGTCACGAGCATTGCCGGTGATGTTATTGTGGATGACTCCACCATTGTTCATCACAGCGGTATCGAGCAGTTCGATGTTGATTCCATCACCCTGCAGGTACGTGCTGGTCGCATTGGGGACAGCCCTGGCACCCGTGATGTTGTTGTCCTGGATGTACATCGTGGCCGTGGCATTTTCAACCAAGGTCATGTCAATGTTCGATCCCACGTTGTTGTTGATCTGGTTACCGATAATGCCACCTGTCGGAGCCGACGAGATGCTGCTGTCGGTGCTGACATACATCGTGATACCACTCAGTGACTGGTTCGATTCGATGTTGTTGCCCTTGACCAGCAAGGTTCCGATGTTCGAACCACCCCGGGCATCGATACTCAGACCAGAGTCCCCGTTGCTCGACATCCCGCTGCGGTACGAGCTGTTCTGGGTGACCTGCAACTGGGCCCCTCCAGTTGTCGCGGTGAGCTGTCCGGTGATCGTTCCCGAAAACTGCTTGTTGTTGGGATCCTGGAACGTGGCGGTCACAGTCGTGCCAACCAGATCGGCGCCCGTAGCCGGAGCTGCCGGTGTCGAACCGGAGGCTGGGACTTCGAGTCCCAGATTCCACTGCATCGATTCGGCGGTATCAAAGTCGTTGAACGTCATGTTCAAGTTCGTGGCACCATCAGCCACCGCATTCGGAAAGTTCGCCGTCGTGTTTCCGTTAACACTCTGCAGACCGGTCGTGATGGCAGTGGTTCCGAAAGCAGCGAACGGAGTCGATCCCGTGCCCGTGGTATCTGCGGTGAGAGGTGAAGTATTCAGCGAGAAGCTGGTCAGCTCGATGCTTGCTCCCGTGCCTGTGGAGTTGTTCGTCAAGCTGTAGGTGGGAGTGGTCCCGGCCGAGTTGGCAGTGCTGCCACTGACCAGGAGGTTCATTCCCAAGGAGAAGTTCACTGTGGCACCGGCGTTGTTGACGATGTTCAGCGTCCCGATGTCGCCGTTATCCAGGTCAATCGAGATGCCGTTGTCACGGTTACGGTCCAGCAGGTTCTGGCTGATGGAGATTTCGGTGGCCGTGCTGTCGGTCAAGTCGACCAGGAGACCATCACCACCGGTATTGTCACTGAAAGAGTTGCCGTGGATCGCCGTGTTGCCCATGGCGGAGCCAGTCGTGGCAAAGAACGCCAGTCCATTTCCACCGTTCTCATCCACCAGGTTGTTCTGGATCGTCAACGGGCTCAGAGTCGTCCCATCCAGGTTAAACCGGATTCCGTCGCCGTCGTTGTTGCTGGCGTTGTTGTTCCGGATGTCGGTGTTGATCACACCACCGGCTGACGAGTTAAACGCCAGACCAGCGATTCCGTTGCCGCTGAAATTGTTCCCCAGGCGAGTAACCGTTCCATTCGAGTTGACCACATCCTGACCGATCTTGATGTTGACCGTACCGCCCGCGGCATTGAGGTTCAGACCGTTCCCACCGTTGTTAGTAAACGAGGAGTTGACGACTGGATTGGTCACGGTCAGAGTACCGGGACCGCTACCGCTATCCGTGGCCTGGAGTTCGAGACCGTCACCCGTATTCCCGGTGAAGACCAGGTTGCTGAGCGAATCGATCGTGATCAGGGCGTTGTCCGCCACGATCTTCAGACCGTCGCCACCGTTGTTGGTGTAGCTGTTACCGGCGAGGGCCGAGCCTCCAATCGTGCTGCTCAGCACATTTAAGGTGCCTTGATTGCTGTTTTTCAAGACGAGACCGTCACCCTGGCCGCCGCTGCCGACATTGTTCACCGAGTCGAGCAACTCCATCAAACTCCCCAGGCCATCGGCCTCGATCAGGAACGCAGCTCCTTCAGCATCGGTGGAGCCGGTCGCAGTGTTGTTGGCGACGGTCGCATAGAATTCACCGCCGTTACTCGCGAGCAAGTGCAGGCCCCGACCGTTGCTGGTGAAGGTGTTGTTCGTGATTCCCGTGGGACGGGTCGTACTCGTTGGATTGTTGGCGTTAATCCTCGCGCCGTCAGCCACGATTTCCATCGCCTGACCGAAGTCGAGGAGGCCGTTCCCGTTCTTGTCTTCCGACAGATCGAGGAACCCATCGAAGTCTGTGTCTTCACCTGGATCGAGGATGCCATTATTGTTGGTATCTTCATCCAACAAGTCGACTACCCCGTTGTTGTTGGCGTCTTCTCCAGTAAATCCGGAGATCGTATTGCCGGTGACCAGCAGATCGAGCGTTCCAGTGTCGTGAATCAGGTTGATCCCCTTGATTCCCGACGAACCGCTGGTGATGCTGACGTTCTTGATGGACCCGTAGCCCCCGACGACACCTGGTGGCAACGGTACTGTGGTGTCGCTCAAGATATCGATACCGGTGACCACGTTCGAAATGAACGTGTCGTGGATGTTGAACGAGTTGATACCTGTCCCCACGATACCACTGCCAACGCTGCCGGCAACATCCGATGATCCATCGATCCGGATGCCCGAGATTTCGTTGGCGTTGGCCAGCGTCAACACTGGTGATGTCAGATTATCCAGGTTGGACAGCAGAGGCAGCGGGCCGTTGGTGCCGGGCAGGCTGATGCCACCTTGTCCAGTGGTCAGCGTTGGACGGCTGCCGTTCGGCAGCACACCGTCACCCAAGACTTTCTGGGTGTCGAGCAGAGTCAAACCTGTCGTCAGATTGGCACCCGACCCATCCATCATCCCGCGGATGTAGATAATGTCATACAGGTCGCGCTCTGCATCGGTCAAAGACATATAGGCAGAAAGCGTCTGGAACGGATTGGCCCGAGTCCCGTCTCCGGTCGTGGATGCATTCGCATCGATGAACACCACTGTGATCGGACTTCCACCGCCGCCGCCCCCTCCTCCACCGCCGCCGCCGCCGCCGCCGGGATTGGTGAGGATGATCTGTTCGGACTTCGACTGCTCGGTGACTGCGATACGGTAATTGCGAATCACGTTATCCGTGAGCGAGTGCTGTACGGAGTTGCGACGGAACCACTGCTTCGGAGGTCCATCGGGCAGCGTGAGTTCGACGTTCAGCGAGAACATCGACTGGTAGTGGTGGTCGTACGTGTAGGTCGCGTTCATCCACGCACTCTCGGTCAGCTGAGCCTGCGTCCGCAGACTGCCACCGACGATGTTCGAGAGACCTGGGCTCTGCAGGACGTACATCCCCATGCCGACATCGAAGCCATAGCGTGCCAGACCAGGCAGCGGAGTCGCGACTTCCCCATTGAAGTTCGCGTAGCTACGCTCGAAGAACTGGGTCTGAGTTGCCACGATGTTGTTCCCGACGAACTGAGCGTCGCCGAGAGTCGTGTTATAGATGTAGCTGTCGTTTCCGCTCGGCAGAGCGAATCCACCACGCAGACTCAGCCAGCGGCCGATCGACTCGAAGTTCATGCCCCACTGCTGGTAGCTCGTTTTGTGACCATCATCGTAATCCCACCAGCCCGAAACGCCATAGACGCGGTCATTCTCGGGAACATAGGTTCGATAGCCCACGCCGAGGTTGGCCCCCAGTTTCCCGTAATCGGTGAAGTTGACGCGCGGGATGGCGAAGAGCACGTTCTCCGAGCCATCCGTGAAGACAGGGACAAACGCATTCAGGTTTGTATAACCCCCGTTGTAACCGTAAGCATTCAAGCTTTGGTTACCAACGCGCCAGAGGATGTCGTTGACGCGATCCGTGGAGGCGAAACCGACTGCTCCATCGTCGGAGAAGATCGTGCCGCCCTGTTCGCCCGGCATGTAGGAGCGGCCCATGGCGTCCTCAACGACGTCACCGGCGTCCACCGAGGGGACATATTGTGACTGCTGAACCCGGGTGCCACGGGCACTCGCCGAGGCCCGCCCCATACGCACTGATCCTTCTTCCGAGAAGGAAGGGGACTGACCACGTGTGGTGGCCACTCCCGTATCATTGGAACCTTGAGCCAAAGCGGTACTTGTCACAAGTGCGGCCGCCACAGTTCCCAGCCAGCGCTTCCAGGTCTTCTTCATTGATGGCTCCAGCTTCCTGCTGTGTCACTCAAACAGATGTTGCTTGCAACGCCTGCTCGACTTTCCCCGGGGGGTTTTGGCGACTGTACGCACTTGCGTCAGTTTTGCCTTCGGGGAACTGCATCCTGAGGGGGCTCACCGGCACTCATTGCCGAGTTGCGCCGCCTGGCAAACTTTCCGGGTAGGGCAAAGTTTTCCGACAGGGACAGTTACTCTGACTTTTCGGCCTGTAGTGATTGGAAAGTTGAACGAAAAAGCTGATTAGGCAAACTTTAACGCCTATTTCGATTGTGCCGACCTCCTCCCCATCGCCGGATATGACCTCTAGTGCTTTCTAATCAACAACTTATGTGATCCAGATTCGAGTTACCGAAAGGTGGTCAGTTGTCGGGAATATTTGCCGAAGTTGCGTCTCTTCTTCCATAGAGTGACCACAGCTGGGAGCGAATGACTCTCGATATGCTGAAAAAGGTCGAACCGTCCCGAAGTCGACTCGGGCTGAATTGAAGGAAACTGAGATGAAGAAGTACATCGGACTGCTGTCCCTGGCCATGATCATGGGCTGCGAGCCAGCTGCCACCACCACCCCTGCAACTCCAGCAACTCCCCCAGCAGCTGAAGCTCCTGCTGCTGCTGCACCCGCAGAGGCTGGTTCCGGAGCTGCTGCTCCTGCCGCAGAAACCCCAGCTGCTCCCGCAGCTGAAGCACCTGCCGCTCCCGCTGCTCCTGCGACCGAAACTCCAGCTGCTCCTGCTGAGCAGCCTAAGTAGTCATGGAGTCGACCGTCTCCGGACGGACGATGCTCAGAACTCTGAGTGAAATGACAATGGCCCCTTGTCCAATTTGGACGAGGGGTTTTTTGTTTCCACGACACCAAACTCGGACACTGATAAGATATGAGCGTTACTGTTTCTCCAGGACCGCATCACTCATGTCGATCAGCACCCTTCCCCTCAGCTACTGCACGAACGTCCATCCCGGCGTCACGGTGAGCGAGGTCATTCAAGGTATTCAAAATTACAGCTGTGAGATTCAGCGAACGCTCGGCAGGCCGATTGCCGCTGGACTCTGGCTCTCGAATCCCGTCATCAGTGAGCTGCTGTCCGAACCTTCCAAAGTCGACCAGCTTCGCGAAGCTCTCCACACTTCCAAACTTCTGGCTTACACCCTGAATGCGTTTCCTTACGGCGACTTTCACTCGGCCCGAGTCAAAGAAAACGTCTACCTGCCCGACTGGACCGACCCGAATCGTCTGCAGTACACACTCAGCTGCGCCCGGATTCTGGCCCAGCTGCTCCCCGAGGGGGTTGAGGGGAGCCTCTCGACGGTCCCACTCGGGTTCAAGAGCCTGAGTAACAAGCCAGAATTCCAGGATGCCTGTATTCGCCAGATTGTGCAATTTGCGAAAGCAATGGACGAGCTCCATGACGACACCGGGCAAGTGGTTCGTCTGGCGATTGAGCCAGAGCCGCTGTGTGTCCTGGAGACGACTCCCGAAACGATCCATTTCTTCGCCGCTCTCCGGGTAGCTGCCGACGCCAGCGGGGATCGAGAAGCTGTCGACCGCCATATCGGTGTCTGTTACGACATCTGCCACCAGTCAGTGGAGTTTGAGGATGTGGCCGCTTCGATTCGTGAGCTCGGTGATGCCGACATTCGGATCAACAAGATCCATATCACCTGTGCCATCGAAGTGCGCCAGCCCACGCCAGCGGCTTTGACCGAACTTTCCCGGTTTGTCGAACCTCGCTATCTCCACCAGACCTTTGCCCGATCCAGTTCAGGCCAGGTGGTTCACTTTCTCGATCTCGACCAGACGATGTGCGAACAGCCACCGACGGAGTTCCGGGATGCCGAGACCTGGCGGGTGCACTTCCACGTCCCGGTCGACACTGAGTCACTCGGCCCCTTGTTTACGACCCGTGACGATCTCCGTAAGGCCCTCCAGCAGGTCCAGCTCCTGAACTATGCCCCGCACCTGGAAGTCGAAACTTACACCTGGGGCGTCCTTCCTTCGGGTGAAAAGCCATCCATCGTCGATGGTATCGCGAAGGAACTCCGCGCGACCCAGCTGCTGCTGGGCAACCTCGCGCTGAACAAGAACGGGTTGTCTGTTTTGTGATTCAGTCGCTAGACGCGTCAGCGCGGATGCGTTCATGTGAAATCGCATCGATGAGTTTTTAATATGCGCAGGATCCATCGCTGACACTTTGGGCCACAGTGGGGAGGTTGCTCTGTTCTGGTCCCTCATATGAGTTGAAGACCCGAATGCACGAAGACCTCCTCGGTTTTTTTTCACCGGGAGTACATACGATGCCTGGCTCCCCGGCGACGAGTGCGGTTGGGTCGAGTATCACAAGGGGTGGAAATTCCAGACCCAATTCGCGAGCTTGAGGCGAAGGCCCGCCAGGACAGAGGGCGATGTCCTTCTGCTTCCACAACAATGTGTAGCTATCGAAACTCCGATCATGAAACATCTGCTCATCGCGGCTGGTATCTGCATACCGTGAACAGTCGATCAAACCACATTCACTCGTTAGTCGCTTCCCGTGAGAGCCTCGCAGGACGCTGCAAAACACCTCGGACGGTGAATACTGCACATACGACATGACACCGGTGAACGTTTAAGTTCCGAATCTCGGACCTGAGTCGACACGATAACGCTGGTGTGGGAGGACGTTATCAGTCGTCGGAAACCTCGTTCGAGTTTTGCAGCGTCCTGCTAGTAGCTGGTGGTGATTGCTTCTCGTCCGTTTCGAGTACACAAAGACCGGTACACCACCGTGTCGATGTTTTTGGCCAAGGGCCGTACAGAACCATCCACCATCGTAAAGTTCACAGTTTCACCGTGAAAACTGCCGAAGCTGAAGTAGTTGACTTTGCAGCGGGCATCGTAATTGCTGTCCACCTTCCAATTCAGGTCAAAATTCGCAAAGGGAGCGGGAGGTTTCGGTTGGTCATCGCGAGCACGAGCACAACAGGCGTAGTTGTCACCCCAGTACCCACCGAACAGCGTTTCTCCGAACAGCAATGTCTGTGTGGTCCCGTCTGTGACATCTCGAAAATTAACCTGACTGTTCCTGTGGAAGATCCCATTGTTCTTCGGATCGTTTTGCAACCCGGTCGATGGATCGATCGAGGGCCACCATCCCATATTGCCACGGTAACTCGAATACCCAAGGTCTTGATTTCGACGGCTGGGATAGCTGGCACTCGGACAGACGTACGGCTCCACAGGAACTTGGATCATTTTCCAGTTCTTGGGATCGTTTTTCGGCAGGCTGAAGTTGATCTGAATCGTTCCCTGATCCATCTGTGACAGTAACAATGCATGCCACCCGAAGTACGGCCCAATCGTCCAGTCTTTTAACTGCAGTACCTCCTGATTGGCCAGTGGTAACGTCACAACCTCAGGCATGTCCTCGTGCTTATAATCAAGGACAGTCAAAGATGGATCTTCTATCCACCCCGAGGGAAACGTCTGGTGCACATCGTGATAGTTGTGGGCAGCCAACCCGAGCTGTTTCATGTTGTTGAGACAGCTACTGCGACGAGCGGCCTCTCTGGCCCTTTGTACTGCGGGCAGGAGCATGGATACGAGAAGTGCAATGATCGCAATCACGACCAGTAACTCGACGAGAGTAAAACCTCGCCGGTTCAGTTGACACAGACGAGCAGGAGTCATGCGGGTATGCATAGTGATTTCCTCTCCCTAAACAAATGCATCAGGCAAGCACAGGTTATCACACTGAGCGAGGGCAGGACTGATTTGCCGTCGGACCTTTCTTCTGCCGCGTGCAGTTCAGCAAACAACACGCCTCATGCTGTGCGTACATCTCAAATGATCTTCATTCCTACCTTAAGCGAAGATGAAGACGGCCATTTTCCCTGCAAATTCCTCAGAACAGTTCCTTTTCTGGTCGTCGTCTTGAGGAATACCGAACCAAAACCAACAATGGGCAGCTGTCACATCACCAGAGGCTTTCCATGAAGATCGACCGAATTGATTTGTTCCACGTTGCGATGCCTCTGATTTCTCCGTGGCGGACTGCCTACGGCGAGGATTCGGTCGTGGAATCGGTCCTCTGCCGGATCAGCAGTGGGTCGGTCGATGCCTGGGGCGAAAGCTGTCCACTGGCAGCCCCTTGCTACAGCCCCGAACATGCCGCCGGGGTCTTTGAGACGGCAGCCCGCTGGATGGCCCCGCAGGTCATCGGCCGCGACATTCACTCGGGAGACGAGCTGCAACAGCGTCTGGCGATCTTCAAAGGGAACCCCTTCGCCAAGGCAGCCATCGATTGTGCCTGGTGGAACCTGCACGCGCTAATCGAGAACCGTCCGCTTCACGAGCTGCTTGGAGCGCGTCGAGATGTGGTGCCCGTGGGTGACGATTTCGGGGTGCTGGATACCGTCGATGAACTGCTGCATAAGATCTCGGGGGCCGTGGAGCGAAACTTCCCCCGGATCAAACTGAAGTTTCGCCCGGGGTGGGACCTGCCGATGCTGCGGAAAGTCCGGAAGGAATTCCCCAGCGCGATCTTTCACATTGACTGCAACAGCGGCTACACGATTCGCGATCTCAATCTGTTCCAGCAGGTCGATGAACTCAATCTTGCGATGATCGAACAGCCTCTGAACTACGACGATCTGGTTGACCACGCCACTCTGCAGCGGTCAATTACAACGCCCGTATGCCTTGATGAAAGCATTGCCAGCATTCGACACGCCGAGAAGGCTCTCGAACTGCACAGCTGTCGTTACGTGAATATCAAACCGGGTCGAGTTGGTGGCCTCACCAATGCTGTGAAGATCCATGATCTGTGTCGAGCGGCGTCGATTCCCTGCTGGGTCGGTGGGATGCTGGAGAGTGCGGTCGGGTCAGCCCAGTGTGTTTCTCTGGCGATGCTCGACAACTTCACCTACCCGGCCGATATTTTCCCGAGCGCCCGCTACTACGTCGAGGACCTGGCCGACGACCCGATCGTGCTGACTGACGTGGACGGGCTCCCCTCGGTCCATGCTCACATTCGCATGCCGATCCCGCATCCCAGCCGACTCAAACAGATGACGGTTCAGCATCGGGTCATTGAGTCCTGAATGCCCTGAGCCCCACCACTTCTCAATCAAGTCAATACCGTGACCTGTGTGGCGACCTCGCGACGGTCAGTTTTGTAAAACACGCCTTGTCTGGATTCTGCGAGTTCAGGTAGTTTGCTGAGGATCCGCATTCGCAGGGGCCGGAGATGGTCCGTTGTGGGGAGTCGCGGATTGACGATGCAAGGAGGCATCCATGGCGCTGTCGCGCAGTTTTGAAGTCGTGGAAATCAGCGGGCTTCGGCTCGATCAACCGTTGAGTCATTGCGGAAACCTCAGCTCTTCCGAAGTCTGTGTGGCCTCCACCGCTCGCTTTGTCGCTGTGCAGCGGGCGTTTCAGAAGGCCATTGATCGCGGCGTCGATCTGATCGTCCTGCACTCCGATATTCTCAGCCAGCAATCCGCTGGTGGTCGCTCCCCCTGGTTCCTCGGCTCACTCATCGAGAACAGCTGCCAGCACGGCATCCCGGTCGTCTGGGTGGAAGGCAAACACAATCCGTGGATGGAGCATTTCGTTCCGTCACCGCCCCAGCTGGTGCGGATGGTCACCGGAGATGTCAGTCGGGTCGTCACCCGGTCGGGAGCTCTGCTGATCTCTGCGGGCAGCCCTTCGGCTCAAGCCCTTCAAACATGGCACGATGACGTTCAAGGGGTGATCGGGGTCGACTTCGGAGGAGTCTCGCCCGTCGATCGCAGTCACTGTGATCTGGTTTTGCATTACCGGATACAAAGGTCCGACCGGGTGGAAGACTTTGTCAGCTCCAACCACGATGCAGACGCGTTATCTCTGGCCACGCTGCACACCCTGCGGGTCAATCGGGCGAACAGCAGCGAAATGTTGAACGTCTCCTCGATCGGTCTGACGCAAGTGACCTGCAGCCTGAGTGTCGATATCGCCGACAGCCAGCTGGCCGAGCATCTGGGTGAAGAGGTCGATGCCGCAGCAGGCCGGTACTTCGCGAATTATCCCCAGACCCAGCTGTTGATGGTGGACTTGAATGTGACCGGTCACGGACGAGTGTGGGACTCGCTCTGGAGCCCGGATCATCGCGAGTCACTCATCCACGAGATGAATCGTCGCACCCGACACCCCGGCTGCCATGTCCGCACCATGAAGCTGGATGCCGACCACGTGGAGGCGACCCGCACATGTCCCTGGACCCCAACACTGCAGGCGGTGTGGCACGAGACGACCTCGGTTGGTCCGGCGGTGCGTACGTTGGCCGACATCGCCCCTGAGTCACTGACACTCGGTGACTGGTCTCGCCACAAACCAGTCCCGACCGACCATCCGCTGGCTGATGAAGTCCGTCACGCCTGCCTGCATCTGTTGCGATCCGCTTCTTAATCGCAGCGTCCGGGCCACGTCGCACGCATTCATTGCCTTCATTCGTCGCATCAACTCTGTCTGACAATCCTCCTGCAGACTCCCCGAAGAGAGTGGAACCCGAGCATGGAATTTCAACGCATCCAAATCGATAGCTTCGGGACACTGGCCGAACAGAAGATCGACGACCTCTCCTCGGGACTGAATGTCTACTACGGGGCGAACGGCTCCGGAAAGACCACGATTCTGCACTTCCTGCGGGGAGTCTTCTGCGGATTTGATGAGGCACGCCGGTTGAATCTCCTCCCACCGATCAAGGGCGGAGTTCCGGGAGGAAGTCTGACCCTCACCGATGGACCTTCACAGTTCACCGTGGTGCGACGTGGTCGCGCTGACCACGCCGATGCTCTGGCGATTCAGGTGCGCCGGGGCAGTCCCGACCTCGCGGAAGCGCTGCGTTCCCGGATCGAGCAGCTCGACACTGATCTGGTCCACCTCCTCTACTTCGTCGGCAGTTATGAGGCACACTCGCTCAGTGGTCTCGTACATCTGGCACTGCGGGATGGGATCGATCTGACGACGACGCGGCGTGATGCCGCATGGATCACTCCCCTGACGCAGTCACTCGACGTACGGCGCCGAACGCTGTGGGATGGCCCGTCAGTTCCGCGCACCATCGGCCAGCGGCAGAGTGCGCACGATCACGCCGCTTTCATGGCGGATCAGACAGAGCGTCAGCAGCAAACCCGGCAGGAGGCTGTCGTCGAAGAGCTGAGGCGGACGCGGATGCATCTGCAACGGCTGGAGGGTGAATACACCTGGCTGGTGACGGAGATCCAACCTGTCGAAGCTGACCTCACCGAATGTCAGACGCGGTTGTGGTCCCGCCGCACGCGGACCATTCGCGATATCCAGCACATCGCTCAAGCCCCGGAAACCATCGAAGCCGGGTGGGTTCGCGAGTTACAGGAACTCGACCGCCAGATCGAACACGCCAAACAGGTCTTGCGTGACTTGGCCGCAGCTCGTCTGCGTCTGACCCTCGACTCAACGGGACATGTTTGTGCGGAGACTCCTGACGAAAGTGCCACGCTCCAGCTGCAGCGTGATCTGCTGACTCAGCTCGAGCACAAGATCCTGCACCTGCAGCAGGACTGCGAGGGGTATCACGAATCGCACAACCGCGGGACTTGCATGTGCGGCTCCGGATTCACCTCGTTGCAACAACAGCTCTCTGAGCTGCGGCAAACGGTCTATGTGCTCTGTCAGCAGGTCAGCCGTCGGCAGACCGTCTTGAACCGTCAGCAATGGGTTCAGGAGCAGGCCCGCATCGATCAGTGCGAGGCGGAGGTTCTGGAGCGGATTCGCCGCCTGCGGGTTCGCCGCGAGGAACTGATCGCGACCAGCCGCGATCCAAACGCCAGCCGCGTGCGACACGCTGTCAATCACGACTTGCTGCACTGCCGCTGTGAACAGCACGCCGCCTTTGCCGCGAAGCTCCCATCTGAGAACGAGACCATCGCCCGTCCAATGCGGGAAATCGTCAGCGAGCGGATGATTGAAGAGACCGACGCCCGTGCCAATGACCCGGCCCTGGAGAAAGTCCTGCTGGCACGGCGAGATGAACTGCGTCTACGAGCCAGTGAGTTGCAGCGGCGCATTCGTGATGCCCGACAGCGCATCAACGACCTGCTGGCTGAACAGCGAGGCTTCGCCGACGATCACTCGGCCGTCGAGCTGCGATTCGCTCATCAGCAGGCGAAGGAGCATCTCGCAGCGGCACAAGATCAATGGACCTCACTGACCTTGCAACAGACAGTCCTCCTGGAGGCCCAGCGCCGACTCCATCATGAGGAACACTCCCGGGTCATCACGGAAGCTTCGGCTTACCTGCATCGCCTGACTCAGGGACGCTACACGAACTTCGACTTTGATCCGGTGCAGCGGGACCTGTTCATCCGCAATGCCGATGGCCAGTTGTTGCCATCCAGCGCCCTGAGCCGGGGAACGCTCGATCAGACCGCGCTCAGCTTCCGGCTGGCACTGGTGGCGGAGTATGCCCGGCGAGGTGTCAGGCTGCCGCTGGTGCTCGATGATGTTCTGGTCGACAGCGATGAGCATCGCTTGTGGGCCGCGATTGCCGTCCTGCGAGAAGTCGCAGCCAACGGACAGCAGATCATTTTCCTGACCTGTCAGGAGCATTTGTCGGATCTGTTCGACGAAAATGGTCAGCCCGTGCGGATGCTCTATGGCGGACTCCGCCAGGCGGTAAGTACATCCAACCCGCTGCGCAGTGCTCCGTCTCGAGTCACCACGGAAGTCGTGGCCTCGCACGTCCTCGCGAGTCCCCCGACACCCGTCGTACACCGGGATGCGGATCGCCCGCTGAACCCGGTTCTCGTTCGCCAGTCAGAAGTGGCGGTCTCTCCGATCCCGCACACGGTTGATAACTCCGTCGGCCTGGATGACGCCTTACGGACACGGCTCCAGCCCGAGGGACCGTACTGGCTGCGGGTGGACAGTACGATTGGTCTGCTGCCTTCGCTGGGCCACCAGATGGTCAGTCGACTTGGTTCACTCGGTGTCACGAATCTGGGTGAGCTGATCCTGCTCGATGTGAATACGCTGGGGGCAGAGCTTGAGACGCTGCAGATCACACCCGCTCAGCTGCGACTCTGGCAGGCGGAAGCGGCCCTGTTGACTTGCGTGCCAGACCTCATCGGGGCCGAGGCCCAGCTGCTGGCTCTCATCGGAATCGAGAACCCGGCGGCGTTGGGGGCCGAAAGTGTGACCACCCTGCAGCAGCGCGTGGAACAAACTCTCCGGCGTGGAGTTGAGCTGAACCAGGTCTGGATGTCGGACCCCGTCTCGGGGCCTGATATCGAGCGGTTACAGAGCTGGATTCGCAACGGGCGGCGGGCCATGACTCTGCGGGCCGCCAGCCAGTGGGCCGGGTGGAAACCTCGCAGCCTGCACGATCTGGAGACCCACGATTGGGATCACGTCCAGCGTGAGCGTGCGGAACGCACTCGAAGAGCGAGCGAGCGAGACGCGAGTCGTCGCCCGCAGGGTGGTCAGACAGTCGAAACTCTTCCACTCGTAACGAGCGACTCCGTGGCGGAATCGAGCTCGGGGGGAACGCGGTTCTACCTCGAAATGAGCAGTCCGGTGGTCGACGCCCCTTCTATTGGTCCCAAGATGGCCGACAAGCTGGCGAAGATCGGCATCGTGTATGTCAACGACTTCCTCAACCGGAAGGCCCAGTGGATCGCCGACAAGCTGAGCGAATCAAAACTGACTGTCGACACTCTACGAACTTGGCAGACGCAATCATCACTGATGTGTCAGGTCCCCGGACTACGTGGACACGATGCGCAGCTGTTGGTCGCGTGTGACATCACGACGCCTGAACAGATTCGAGGCTACTCCCCAGCTGATCTGCTGGCCGTCGTCGGACCATTTGCAGAGAGTCGGGAAGGCCAGCGGATGCTGAGATCAGCCAATGCTCCCGACCTCGACGAGGTCCAGAACTGGATCAGCTGGGCCCGAGAGGCTCGTCACCTGAAAGTGGCTTGAGCGTCATCTGGCGAAACGAAAAACGTCGCTGCATTTGTCGACGCAGCGACGTTTTCTCTTTTGAACCTGCATACCGTCCGCCCGTTTCGGGCGATGCCGGTTAAATCCCGAGCTGCGGCAGTGAGGCCCCCGCCTTCGGCAGCTTCACCAGTTGGACGCCGGTGACATCCGGATGAGCCTGGATCTCGGCGATCACAGCGGCAGATGGCTCGTTGTCGAGGTTCAGGATGGCGATTGACTTGCCACCGGGGGCACTCTGCTCACGTCCCAGAGCCATGCAGGAGATGTTGATGTTGTGCTTGCCGAGCGCGGTGCCGATGGCCCCGATCAGGCCGGGCACGTCGCGGTGCCGGTAGACGAACATCAGACCGTCGAGGTACGCGTCCATCTGGTAGTTGTCGAGCTTCACCAGACGCAGGAACTCGGTGCCGAACATCGTGCCCGAGGCAGAGAGTTCTCCATCGTCAGTCAGGATCGTGGCGGTCACGAGTGTCGAGAAGGCACCGGCCTTCGCCTCGGTGCTGGTCGCGATGTTCAGTCCACGGTCTTTGGCGACGACTTCGGCGTTGACGATGTTCACGCCGCTGTCGAGAGCCGCTTCCATCAGGCCGGTGGTGAACGCGTTCGATAACAGCTTGACGGGCTTCGCCGTGGCTTCGCCTCGCAGCTGGATCTTGGCCCCACGAATCGCCTTGCCCTGGCTCAGCTGAGCCAGCAACAGACCGAGGCGGTAGGACAGGTCGAGGTACGGTTTGACCAGCTGCATCTCGCTGGAGGAGATGCTGGTCATGTTGACCGCGCTGCTGATTTCGTTGCGAATGAGGAAGGCGGTGATGAGTTCGGCCGCTTCGATGGCCACCTGTTCCTGAGCTTCGTCGGTCGATGCTCCCAGGTGCGGTGTGCAGAGCACCTGCTTGAGCTTGGGCAAGCGGTCGTCCGGCTTGATTGGCTCATTGGTGTAGACGTCGACGGCTGCTCCTGCGACGTGTCCCGACTCGATGGCATCGGCGAGAGCATTCTCATCGATGATGCCGCCGCGGGCACAGTTCACGAGCCGGACACCCTTCTTCATCGAGGCGAGCCGGGCGGCGTTAATCATGCCCAGCGTCTCGGGAGTGGCTGGAGTGTGTACGGTCAGGAAGTCGCACTTCGGGATCATCTGGTCGATGTCGCGATAGAGCTCGATACCGAGTTCCGCTGCTCGTTCATTGGAGAGGAACGGGTCGTAACCCATGACCTTCATCTCCAAACCCTGAGCTCGCTTCGCGACTGACAGACCGATCCGGCCCAGGCCGATGATCGCGATCGTCTTGCCAGCCAGCTGAACCCCGGTGTAGCTCTTGCGGTCCCACTTGCCTTCGCGAACTGATTGCGATGCGGGACCGATGTGACGCGCCATCGCCATCAACATCGCGACGGTCAGTTCGGCGGTACTGGTCGTGTTCCCCGCCGGGGTGTTCATGACGATGATCCCCTGCCGCGTGGCAGCTGCGAGATCAATCGTGTCGACACCGACACCGGCCCGGACAATGACTTTCAGGCGGGTCTGACCTTCGAGGGCGGCAGCGGGGAGCTTGGTGGCACTGCGGACGATGATGCCGTCAGCCTGGGCGAGTTCCTTCCGCAGCTCTTCGAGCGAGCCGACCGACTTGTTGACGACCTCGATCCCGGGGGTCTGCTCGAGAATCTGGAGTCCGGCCTTGGAGAGATTGTCAGTGATCAGTACGCGAAACATGGGCGAATTCCGGGTGGGGTCGGGTCGCGACCGCCTGTGGGACAATGACTTCAGCACGAATCGATCGAGATAATCGCTCTCCGAAGTCTCCGTAGCATAGAGAAAACCAGCAATCGGTCGAGTATCGGGACCGCTTCGCCCCCTCGCGGTTCGCCGTTCGATCGGTTTCGCGGGGGTTTTCCAGCTTTCGGGAATGAAACTTCGGCCAATTCAGCTGCCGGTTTGCTTTCTGGCGGGAGACTGGGATGAATGAATCAGCACATGTTGAAGTAAGCGTCTACCGCTGGGTTACGTACCGACGCCAGATGCGGGGGATCAGGGGAATCATGGCGAGAGCCATCCCCGCGAACAGACCCGAAAAGTGAGCCGTGTTGGCGATGCGACCAAAGAGTCCAAACAGACACAGGACACCAAACAGCAGGAACTGGATCACGAAACTCCGGTCCAGTGCCACCCCATAATCTGGAGCAAACTTCGACTTCATCCACAGGTACCCAAAGAGTCCGAAATCGACGCCCGACATCCCGCCAAACGAGGGCCCCGACTTGAGGAACTGAGAGAAGTTCGACACCAGCGCGATCACCAGCACAATTCCCAGAAACCGCCACGAACCGCTACGCTGCTCAATGGCCCGTCCAAACGTCAGCGTGGCTGACATATTGAACAGCAGGTGCAGTGGTCCAAAGTGCAGGAATATGGGCGCAATCCATCGGTAATACTGCCGTTTGGCGAAGACACCCCAGATGCTGTCGTGCGAGATACGATTGGCAAACGCGTCGAACTGATATTCCGCGAACTGGAAGTGCGAAACAGCGTTTTCGTCCGACCCCAGGCGGGTCATAACCGCCACTAGAATCGACAGCAGGATCAGGCCTGCGGTAACCGGGATTTGGGTCTGCACACCGGCCCAGCGCTGGGCCATCTGGATCTGCTGTTTGCGGGCCGCGATGTCGGCGTTCACGCGCTGTTCGCGTAACGCGTTCGCTTTCTCAGCCACGGCGGCATATTGCGGGTCGGTGGGATTCTCGCGGAACTTCGCGAACTCTTCACGGGCCTGGGGCAATTGATCTTCGTTATGAATCCAGATCGACCATTCGGCACCGTCTCGCTCGACCTTGGTCGAAATCCCCTGAGCATACAAATAGTCATGCAACAGGGACGCTGATTCAGAGTCCGTCAGTATTCCGAGGCGTCGCATAGTTCTTGGGGATCCGGGAGTGTCGTTCTCCACAAGATTAGCTGGCTAACCACTTGAACCGCAAGAAGCCCCCGCGAACGAGAGAATCGTCCAAGCAGGCCATGCTCGCGATTTACTCAACGCTCAACTCTCATCCCTCAACGGTCCCCCCGAACACCTCTCCAGAAGATCGCAGCCGCTTCACGCGACTCGGGCGTCAGGTCCGCGAGCTCGATCCATTCGCCGGTACGCGGGTCGGGCTTGCGGGTGGCGTCGATCAGGAGGGTGCCCGCGCGGGACAGGTCGTGGCAGGCCCGGTGGGACGAATCGCGAACAGTGGTCACCGTCAGAAAGTCGCTTACCGGGTCCGACATCTGCGCGACGTGCTGCCATACGGTCGACGAGTCGTGGATCGCGACATCTTCATCGACGCCGATCAGCAACATGACATCGGCCAGCGCGGGCCATTGAGCGAGACCCTGCAGGATCCGGCGAGCATGGCCGGGGAAACGAGTTCGCAGGCCCACGAACGCAATCCGTCGCCCCTGACCATCGCGGCTGAACTGAAACGTCTGTACTCCGGGATGAATCCGCCGCATGACCGGCAGGAGTAATTGAGAGAGCAGCGGCGCCCACGCTGTTTCTTCCGAGTTCCCCGCCACATGTACCACATATGGCAGCACCGGCTGCGAACGATGCGTCACAGCTGTGACTCGAATAACGGCGAGGCGTTGCCGTGTAACGAGCAAGCCGGAGGGAGAGGCCACGGTCCCTTGCGCGGCGTCGATTTCCTGGGGGTCGATGTACCCTTCAATCAGGAAATCAGCGTCGGCTGGCCCCTCCAGCTCGAGGGTACGACCTCGGACCACGTTCAATGTCTGTCCCCGCAGGACGCTTGCGAGCTGGCAGGCGTCGGTATCGGGAATCCCCGGTAACTGGGCCGCCAGATGCAGCAGCGGGTCTCCGCCGATCGAGATCATGACCGGCGTCGGTTGATTCTGATGCCGGTACTCATCGACGATGTCGGGCCCGCGATCAGTCAGCGGCCAGTGCACCAGCAGTGACTGCGGTCCGCCGACCTCCAGCACCGGGGCACTGATCCACTTGAGACCTGTCTCGGGCGAGGTCAGCCATAGCTGGGCGCAGGTCACCGTCGGACCCGTTTCACCGGGGAAGCTGCGAG
>CANJZR010000001.1 GCA_947479075.1 Planctomycetaceae bacterium | reverse complement strand
GATGCCTGGCTGAAGAACTTTGCGCGCGTGAATCAAAAGATGGAACGCATGCAGGCCAAAGAGGTCGCCCGCCGCACGAGTGATCCGAATTAGGGCCAGCCCATTAGGCCGGTCACAACGCTATGAAGGGTGACAGCGGAAGTTGGAGATTTTCGCGTTATTTCGCGGGAGCCTTCGAGCCCAGCATGGACTGCACCTGTTCGTGAACCTTGCCCACGATGATCTCTTCCACGTTCTCGGCCCAGATGCCCGGGCGGCCGTAATACAGCATGGCATATTCCCCTTCGTAGCCACCTTCCTTCAGGACGCGCAGCGAGGGGATGTAGGCCATGACATCATTCGCATACCCCGCAACCCAGACTGGCTTCATGCCCGTCTGCATGCGGATTTCTGTCTTCAACCGGATTGCGTAGTCGACCACAACTTCGCCCCCCAGGATCACCCACAGCGGGCCATCGCCAAGCTTCCACGTCTGCACTGGGTATGCATAACTCGGGCGCAGCTGGCCAGTCGTCTCGATCTCTTTCTTCAGCAGTTTCGCCCGTCCGACTTCGTAACGGTCTGAGGATGTTAAGTTCGCCTCGATCTGCTCTTTGGTCAACATCTTGTCGAAGCCAATCTCCGGCTCTTCATAACGAACATCGAGATTGCCTGTGATCGGTTGAGTCGACTCGGACACCGCCGTCTGGACCGCAGTGGCGAGCTTGTTTCCATATTCCTGGGCCAGTTCGACAGTGCGGCGAGGGAGTGGGTTCTGGTCGGCACCACAACCCGCCCAGAACATCGCCAGCGTTCCAGGATTCTTCTCCTCGACATCGATCATGGCATAGCCGGGGTAGTCTCCACACCACTCGAAGAATGACAGTGTCGTCGAGTGACAGGCATACCCGAACACGAGCGCCTTCAGCGAGTCCCCGCATTTCACCTTCAGCACCGGCACATCGTGATCACTGGGCCCCAGCAGCTGCCCCGCAGCCCGCAGTGCGGGAACCTCCGCCTCCTTGTTCGTCCGGCGATTCACGGCGAAGTCCGTGTGTCCGTTCCCCCACGTGAGTTCCGCCGGAGCCAGATCCGATTTGGCCTGCCCGACCGCCACGACGAGTTCATCAATCAGTGTTGCGGCATACTCAGTAATCAGCTGTTGATCTTCGTCGGAGAGGAGGTACATCGACAGCAGGTTGCTGCCCACAACCGGGCCGCAATGCGTATGCGAGCAGAGCAGCGCGATTCGGGAACGATCGAATCCATGCTCTTTCTCAATCCTCGCTCTCAATGCGTTGGATGTCGCTAGATCGATCCCGACCAGATCGAGCGTGATCGCCACGACCCGTTCACCCCGGCCATCTTCCAGTACGAGAACCTTACCCCACAGCTTTGTTCGAGTGGCTTCCGCACGATGATCGCGAGAAGCATAGCCGGACATCCACATTGGTTTGTCGGGTGTGATATCGGCTTTGGCAACTCCGGCCTTCCAGTCCGAGGCCTCTCCCGCAGCTGCGATCAGACTCAATGCTGCCAGCCCCAGACACAGAGACTTCACACGTGAATTGCGAACCAACTGCGAAACGGCATCAACCAGCAACATTTGATCTCTCCGATGAGGGCGATACGCGGAGCGTAGTCCACTCATCGTCTCGCTGCATCGACGCGATGTCAATTCGCGGGATGTGTTGACTCTGGAATCAGTGGTGTCTCGTTCCGGTTCGATCCTGATGCGGCTTCCGCGGCCCTCTTGATGTCGAGGATGGGCAAGGCAGTCGGGAGTGAAGAGGTTGTATTAGACCAGCTATTTCTTCTGCCAGCGGTCGGCCTTCTCCATGACCGAGCGTGGAGCGTCGCCATCGAGCCAGGTCTGGGCCTGTTTGTCGCCCTTCAAATAGGCATCCCAGAATGCGGTGCTCAGGGCCAGGATCACCCGGTGATGGTTGGGGTTTCTCTCTGCCCGTTCGCCGGGCAGTGACCGGTCAGTGAAGGCCGAGTGCTCTGCCTTGTCGAGCACCAGCTCATACTTGTGCCCCGGAGGTAACGCGGGGTACACAGCCAGCCGCGACTCCACGGTCTGGCCCCCGATGGCCGAAACATCGTTTGTGCCGGTCATTATCAACCAGGGAATCTGCACCTGACTGAAGGCGGTCTGGGGATCACCCACAGACGGAGAGCTCGGGCTCATCGGCAGTGCAGCCTTAATGCGAGGTTCGGTCAACTTTCCATTCGCACGGGGACGGCCCTGCCCGCTGACCGCCTGTGTCGTCATCGCTCCAAATGAATGCCCCGACATACCGACCCGAGTCAAGTCGAACACTCCGTGCAGCTGGTGGGACGAGTCGGCATTCCACTTCTCCAGCTGGTTCAGCACGGCGGGGACATCTTGAGCCCGGAGCAGAAAGTTCTCGGCATTGGCGGCCTCCCGCATGGCATTCATGATTTCGCGAGGACGCTTCCCCTTCCAGACCGACGTGTCACTCCCGGGATGTTGCAGGAAGACGGCCACATACCCGCAGGTGGCCCAGTGTTTACCCAGGTATGGCCCCATCTCGCGCGAGCCACCGAGGCCATGGCTGAACAGCACAACTGGAGCTGACTTGAGCGAATCACAGCGGTAAATGCGAATCGGGATGTCGCGTTTGCGGGCCTCGTCGTGGACTGTCAGGTCGATGATGTCGACCTGCTCCGTCAGGAGGGGCGTCAACGGATCGTATCCCCCACTCTTAGCACCTTCTGCGGGCAATGAACTGCTCAAGCAGCAAAGCGTTAGTACAGTGAGACAACACACCAGGATTGTCTTCGGTCGACACGACCAGCAAGAGCGGACGAACATGACATCAACTCCAAAACTCACCGCCATGGAGGGACCTCTTACAGCTGCGGATGTCAGAGAGACTTCCTCTGAGTCAGGCGCAGTAGCCTGGATCGCTGCACTCTCTTTCGCGGGTACGAGTATTAACACCGAGTTTGTGAGCAGGTATCGCGAAATGCGTCGGCGTGTAAGACATTCGGGGGAAATTTACGCAGGCTACCCATCTGAACAGCGAGTTTGAGTTCAAGGGGCGAAATAATCACTGGTTTAGAAATCGGCCTTGAGGAGACCATCCATCTTGCTATAAGAACAGCACTCCTCTCAACCCTCTTCTTTCGAGGCACGCATGGCTGATAATCCTCTGAATCCACCGACCGCCGCCCCCCAGGAACAAGAAGGTCAGGTTCGTATTGAACTCGACGATTCCGGTGTCGATGGCCTGTACTCCAATCTGTGCCGGGTCTCCAGCACTCCGGAAGAGGTGATCCTCGACCTGGCACTGAATCCCAATCCGATGGGCGCAGGAGTTCAGAAGGTCCGCGTCTCACAACGCGTGATCCTCAATCACTTCACCGCCAAGCGTCTGGCAGCTCTGCTGGCAGCGACGGTTCAGCGTCATGAGCAGGTCTTCGGACGATTGGAAACCGATATCCGCAAGCGGGTCCAGGGCGAGAGCGCTGCTCGTTAATCGGAGATGGATTCAATTCATTGAAGAAGTCAAAGCGGTCGGTGTGGTCCCAACGGAACACACCGACCGTTTCTCATTTCGAAGGTCTCCATTGCATGCCGATCACGACTCTGAGAACCTCGTCAGTGCGGCCAATGCGGGAGACGTGGAGTGTGTCCCGAGGACTGCGACTCACCTGGAACTGATCGCCACTCATGTTTGATCGCGTTCGACATTTTCTGGAACTGATTCGCTTCAGCCATACCGTGTTTGCGCTGCCGTTTGCATTACTCTCGGCGGCACTGGCCTGGCAGAAGACGCCATTTCGCGTTCGCGATCTGGTCGGCATCCTGGTCTGTATGGTACTCGCCCGCTCAGCTGCCATGGCATTTAACCGTCTGGTCGATCGCGATGTGGATGCGGCGAATCCGCGTACTGTGCGTCGGCACATCCCCGCCGGGTTGCTGACGCCACGGGCGGTTGCGATGTTCATCGCACTCTGTTCGATCGGCTTCGTCGCGACGACGCTGGTCTTCCTGCCAAATCGCTGGCCGCTCATTCTGTCGGTGCCGGTGTTGTTGTTCCTGTTTGGGTATTCGTATGCGAAACGGTTCACGTCGCTGTGCCATTACTGGCTCAGTGCCGCGTTGATGCTCTCGCCGATCGCTGCGTGGATCGCAATTCGGGGAACGATCGAATTGCCACCGGTGTTGCTCGCCGCGGTGATTTTCTTCTGGGTCGGAGGGTTCGACATCCTGTATGCGACACAGGACGCCGACTTCGATCGTCAAAGAGGTCTGTCGAGTATTCCGGCCCGCGTGGGGATTCCAGCTGCTCTCAAAATCGCCGCGTTCAGTCACCTGCTGACAGTGCTCTCACTGTTCGCGCTGTGGAGGTATGCACCACTGGGCAATGTGTTTCTGGTCGGCGTAATCGTATTGACGTTGCTGCTGATCTATGAACACTCGCTGGTGCGGCCCGATGATCTGAGCCGCGTGAACACAGCCTTCTTTCATGTGAACGCGGCGATCAGCGTCGGGATTCTGGTGCTCGGCGTGACCGACATCTGGCTGGCCCATCACTGATGAATGTCTGGCTTATGAGCTCTCCGGCGATTATGCCGCTCCAGACTTCGAGTCATATCGGACCTGTCTATTGAGTCGCAGTAGGGACACATTGAGTGACATGCAAGTCTGCCAGACTCCTCTCGGCATCACCGCGATTGAGTCATTCAAAATCTCTCGGGTGAACCCTTCACTCGCGGGCCCCTTTGTGGTTAAATCGATTCTGTAAGTGACTGTGTGTCGTGAAGCCTCAAATGCTTTTCGACGACTGTCGGCAATGGACTGCTGGGCATCCCTCTCGACGCTCCGAATAACTTCGAAGCTCGAATCCATCCCCGCCCCTCGGGGACCTCAGGACTCGGCGATATGATTCAATACACATGCGACCAGTGCGGGCGCGTGATCAACGGACAACGGTATGCGGTTCAAATCGAGATCCGCCGTGTGTCCGACACAGAGGCACAACTGACGGCAGCTGACCTCGACCAGGACAACCTTCAGCAGATCGCGGATGAAATCTCGCTGATGGATTCCACGGTCGAGTTCAAATTGCCCGAACCAATCACCAAATCAGTCAAGCTGGATCTGTGCACGGGATGCACCCGTCGCTTCGAGAAAGACCCATTGTCTCGCGACACGCATAAGCGGTTTAACATCAGCCCGAACTGATCGGAAGAGAATCCGGGGCCGCCAGTTCTGAGTTGCCGCAGTCTGAATTACGGAGCGAGCCGGGAACATGGCCGTCTTCTCGCTCCGCAGATCACGAGTCAAACGGCGTTGGCCCTCTGCGGCATTCGTTTTGGCTGTCGTGGCGTCGGCACTGGTCGCCTGGCGTGTGGCTACGACACGTATCGAGAGCCTGCTTCCGCCGGCTGGGCAGCCAGTGGCTGTGGCGCGAGTGGTCGATGGCGATACGCTGTTGCTCGAAGATGGGCACCGCGTTCGACTGCTGGGGGTGAACACCCCGGAAACCAAGCATCCTGACCGCGAGGCCGAGCCCCTGGGACCCGAGGCGTACGCATTCACGCAATCATTGATCAACAAAGGATCGGTGATCCTGGAGTACGATCGCGAACGGTTGGACAACTACCGTCGCGTGCTGGCATACGTTTACTTGCCGGATGGGCGGATGCTGAATCGCGAATTGATCCAGCAGGGAATGAGCCCGGCCATCGTGACCTTTCCGATTCGCAGCGATCGCCGCCGGATGTTTTTGGAGGCGGAGCGGGAGGCTCAACGACTTGGAGTCGGAATCTGGTCACTCCCCGAGTGGAAGGCACGCCAGTCGGCCCCGCGATAATGCAATCCTCTCCGGATGAAAAGAAACACGCTCGGGTGAAGTTCACCCGAGCGTGTTGTGAGAGTTCAAGAGGCGGAACCAGCTCGACTAGATTCGCTTCATCCGCAGCATGCTGCGGGCCGCTTCATCGGCAGCCGTCTTCGTGGAGTACTGCTCATCCGTTGTCGCAGGCAGCGCCTTGGCAGCATCGAGAGCCCGCTGGGCAGCGGCTGCATCAATGTCGGCGGCCCCCACGGCTCGGTTGGTCAACAAGGTCACCACAGAGCCCTTGATCTGGATGAAGCCGCCATCGATGAAGTAGCTCTTGGAACCTTCGCTGGTTTCGAACTTCAACTCGCCGCGTCCCAAACGACCGACAACCGGGGCACGGCCAGGCAACACGCCCATCGAACCATCGAACAGCGGCAACTTGATCGAGCGGACGCTCTGATCCAGCAGCGTTGTTTCTGGCGTGACCAGCACAAGTCGAAGTTCGGTGGCAGCGATCATTCCAAGTCCTCACATCGGAGTCCGGATGGACTCATCTCAAAGCAGAACTGCGACTCGCAGCTCTCAATCAGCCAGCTGCTGCCATCTTCTTGGCTTGCTCATCCGCTTCTTCGATCGCACCGACGTAAGTGAAGGCACCTTCGGGCAGATGGTCCCACTTGCCGTCGCAGAGTTCTTCGAAGCTGCGGATCGTGTCGGCGAGAGGGGTGATCTTACCCTTCTTACCGGTAAACGGTTCGGCGACGAGGAACGGCTGGGACAGGAAGCGTTCGATACGACGGGCACGATGCACGACGAGCTTGTCAGCTTCGGCGAGTTCGTCCACACCGAGAATCGCGATGATGTCCTGCAGTTCGCGATAACGCTGGAGGGTCTGCTGCACGCGGCGGGCGACTGCATAGTGACGCTCACCGACGATCTGCGGGTCAAGGATTCGGCTCGACGAAGCGAGCGGATCGATGGCGGGGAACAGACCCTTTTCCGCGATCTTACGTTCGAGGTAAATGAACGCGTCCAAGTGGCTGAACGCCGTGGCTGGAGCGGGGTCGGTCGGGTCGTCGGCGGGCACGTACACAGCCTGCACCGAAGTGATGGCCCCGCGATTCGTCGAGGTGATTCGCTCTTGCAGCTGACCAAGTTCGTTGGCCAGAGTCGGCTGGTAACCCACGGCGGAGGGCATACGACCGAGAAGTGCGGACACTTCCGAACCGGCCTGGGAGAAACGGAAGATGTTGTCGACGAACAACAGGGTGTCAGCCCCGGTGGTATCGCGGAACCATTCAGCCATGGTCAGAGCAGTCAGAGCGACGCGGAGACGGGCTCCTGGTGGCTCGTTCATCTGGCCGAACACCATGCAGGTCTGTTCGATAACGCTGCGGCCGGTGTCACCGATTTCCGCTTCCTGCATTTCGAGCCAGAGGTCGTTTCCTTCACGGGTACGTTCACCGACCCCGGCGAACACCGAGTAACCACCGTGGGCCGACGCGATACGAGCAATCAGTTCGGTCAGAATAACGGTCTTACCCAGACCGGCTCCCCCGAACAGACCAGCCTTACCACCGCGGACGAACGGGGTCAGCAGGTCGATCACCTTGATCCCGGTTTCGAAGACTTCAGTCTTCGACGACAAGTCTTCCATGCGAGGCGGTGCACGGTGAATCGGCCACTTTTCAGCAGTGGTCACTTCGCCGCGACCATCGATCGCGTTGCCCAGCACGTTGAACACGCGGCCGAGGGTTTCCTTACCGACTGGAACAGCCAGAGGAGCACCGGTGTCGACGACTTCCATCCCGCGAACCATGCCGTCGGTGGTCCCGAGGGCGATGCAGCGGACACGACCGCCACCGAGGTGCTGCTGCACTTCTCCGGTGACATCGATCGAGATTCCCTTCACCGTTGCTCGCACGGTGACGGCGTTGTAGATGTCAGGCAATTGGCCTTCCTGAAACTCCGCGTCAAACGTCGATCCGATGATCTGAGTGATGCGTCCGTTTTTGCCAGCTGTTGCGGTAACCATCTCAACCCTCGTTGTGAATTAGCCATCAGCTGTCAGCGGCCAGCCATTTGCCAGAGTTCATTGACTCCGGCGGGTGGTTGCCGTCTGCTTGGCTGAGGGAATCTCCAGTGTGTTGTGTGTAATCTGACTGATAACTGACAGCTGAGGGCTGACAGCTATTCCAAAGCAGCGGCTCCGCCGATGATTTCGCTGAGTTCCGACGTGATTTGTGACTGACGAGCCCGGTTGTATTGCATGGAGATCGACTTGATCATGTCCTGGGCATTCTCGTGAGCTGCCTTCATCGCGACGCGGCGGGCAATCTGCTCACCCACGGCGGCATCGAGGAAGCACTTGAAGAACCGGGCCTTGAACGCCGCCGGGACAATCTCTTCCAGAATCTGCGAGGCACTCGGCAGGAACTCGTATTCGATTCCACTGCTGCCGCCAGCAGTTGCTCCAGAGAGATCGCCAATCGGCAGGATCGTCTCAACGACGGGAGACTGACGGGCGGCGTTCTGGAACTTCTGATAGACGATGTCGAGTCGGTGCAGCTTGCCCGAGATGAAGTCAGCGACAAAGCGTGACGCAATCTCGTTAACCTCGTCGAATCCCGGCTTGTCCTCGAACTGAGTATACGCCTGGTCGACGGCAATCTTCTCGTACTTCATCGCAGACAGGCCGCGTTTGCCCGAGACTTCCAGCCGAATGTTCTTGCCATCGGCCTTGAACTCCCGCAGACGGGCCATGGCCAGTCGCAGAAGTCCGCCGTTGAATCCACCGCACAGTCCACGATTCGATGTCAGGACCAGCACGGCCACGTTCTGCTCTTCCGCTGGCTTCTGCAGCAGCGGATGAGAGAACGACAGGTTGGCCCCGGCCAGGTCAGCCACGATCTCGTTGATCTTCTTCGTGTACGCCGCTGCTTCAGTGGCACGATCCATCGCTTTCTTGAACCGCGCGGTAGCGATGAGTTCCATCGTCCGCGTGATCTTGGCGATGTTTCGGACCGCCTTGCGGCGTTTCACGAGGATTCGAGAGTTGGCCATTGGTGTTCGACTCGAATACGACTGTCAGTGGATCCGTCAGAATTCCAGAAAGTGCAACTACACGGCGGCAGTAGCACGTTCCTTGGCAGCGGTCTGTTGCGTCCGGGTGCGGAAGGCTTCCAAAGCGGCCTTGAGACCGTCTTCGGTTTCCTTCGCCAGTTCGCCTGTCTTGATAATGGCGTCGCGGACTTCAGCCTTCTCTTCCCGCATGAAGCGGAGCAGTTCCTTCTCGCCCTCAGCCACCTGATTCACAGGAATGTGGTCGAGGTAGCCGCGAGTACCGGCATACAGCGAGATCACCTGATCAGCGAAGTGCAGAGGAGCGTACTGAGGCTGCTTGAGCAGCTCGATCATCCGCTTACCGCGATCCAACTGGGACTGCGTGGCCTTGTCGAGTTCGGTACCCATCTGGGCGAACGCTTCAAGTTCACGGAAGGCAGCGAGGTCGAGGCGGAGCGAACCGGCAACCTTCTTCATGGCCTTCGTCTGGGCGTTACCACCCACGCGGGAGACCGAGATACCAACGTTGATCGCGGGGCGAACACCGGCGAAGAACAAGCTCGGCTCGAGGTAGATCTGACCGTCGGTGATCGAAATCACGTTGGTCGGGATGTACGCTGACACTTCGCCTTCGAGGGTTTCGATGATCGGCAGAGCGGTCATCGATCCACCACCGAGCTCATCGCTCAGCTTCGCGGCACGTTCCAGCAGACGGCTGTGGCAGTAGAACACGTCACCAGGATACGCTTCGCGGCCTGGAGGACGACGCATCAGCAGCGACAGCTGGCGATAGGCCACAGCCTGCTTGGAAAGATCGTCGTACACAACCAGAGTGTGCTTGCCCTGGTACATGAAGTGTTCGGCAATCGCAGCACCGGCGTATGGTGCGATGTACTGCAGAGGAGCGGGGTCGGCCGACGACGCAGCGACGATGATGGTGTAGTCCATCGCTCCGGCGGTCTTCAGAGCTTCCGCGACCGCAGCCACGTTCGAGGCCCGCTGTCCGCAGGCGACGTAGATACAGATCACGTCGCTGCCCTTTTGATTGATGATGGCATCAATCGCGACAGCGGTCTTCCCGGTCTTGCGGTCACCAATGATCAGTTCGCGCTGACCACGACCAACGGGGGTCATGGCATCGACAGCCTTGATCCCGGTCTGGAGCGGCTGCTTCACGGGCTGACGACCGGCGATCCCGGGAGCTGTGTACTCCAGGGGGCGGGTTTCGCTGGTGACGATCGGGCCCTTGCCGTCGAGTGGATTACCCAGAGGACCGACGATACGGCCGATCAGGGCGTCACCGACTGGAACGGAGAGCAGTGCTCCGGTGGTCTTGACCTCGTCGCCTTCCTGAATCTTCAGGTAGTCGCCGAGGATGATGACCCCGACGGAGGTCTCTTCCAGGTTGAAGCACAGTCCGCGAGTCCCGCCCGCGAACTCGACCATTTCGCCCGCCATCGCGTTCGAGAGGCCGACTACGCGTGCGATCCCGTCACCGACCTCGATCACTCGACCGACTTCAGCTGTCTGGATCTGTCCGCGAAAGTCTTCAATTTCCTTCTGGAGAACTGAAGCGATTTCGTCCGCTTTGAATTTCATGGACATACCTTTCCCGCAACCGCTGTTTCAAGTTCGTGAGCCGCGTGGCCACGGAACCATCGAATATGGTGTCCTGCACCTGAATGATGAGACCCCCGAGCAGTGCAGGCTCGACCTGAGGAATCACAATGGGGTCTTTTGACAAAGCGACCTTCAACTGGCTCCGGATGGATTCCAGCTGCTCAGATGACAACGTGACTGCCGATCGCACCAGCACCCGCTGCTGGCCAGAACGGCGTTCAAATTCCTGAGTGGCTTCGTCGTAAATCGTACTCAGCAGATCCAGCCGATCATGCTTGGCCAGAACAGTCAGGAAGTGACCGAGAAACTCCGAGCAGCGAGGCTTCAGCGTTCGCTCAATCAATCCCTGCTTCGTTTCCAGATTCAGAATGGCGGATGACAGCAGGTCACAGAACTCAGGCTGTGCATGCACAGCGTCGAGGACTTCACCGAGCTCTTCGAGAGGATTCTCGACGCCCGCCGACTTCGCAGCATCCAGAAACGAGACCGCATAAACCATGGCGATCGACCGCGCGCTGGGATCTTCCAGTACGTGTTTTGGTCGAGCGACTTTCGGAGCATGGGCCATGGATTGTTTCCTGATACCGATCAATCGGACGGCCAGAGCCGTTTGTGAGGGACCAGCAATGATTACGCCTTCTGACGTGCGAACTGGGCGACTGTTTCCTGAATCAGGCGATCCTGATCAGTCCCGGTCAGGGCTCGTCCGACCACCTGTTCGGTGGCTGCGGAGACCTGACTGGCGAGTGTCGAGAACAGTTCGTCGATCGCCTGGTCCTTGGCACGGTTAATCTCGGCAATGGCCCGATTCTTCGTGGCCTCTGCTTCGACTTCAGCTTGCTTCATGATGTCGAGTCTGGTGTGCTCGGCATCGCGGCGAGCTTCCGCGAGGATGTCCTTGACCTGGTTCTCAACCGCTTCGAGGCGTCCCTTGTGCTCCTTCATGAAGACCTGGGCTTGCACCTTGGCGTCTTCCGCATCGGCGATCGCCTTGCGAATTCCCTCTTCGCGAGCTTCCAGAGCTCCGAGGATCTTCGGCCAGGCGGTGAAGTACAGGCCACTGGCAAGCAGGCCGAACACGATGGCGGAGAAGATCGCGAGGTCAGTCCGGAACTCTTGAGGTTCCTTATTGACTCCCTTTTCTCCGATGTGTTCGTGGTGTTCCGCGTGACCGCCGTCATGAGCTCCGTGAGCTTCGCCCTCTGCGTGAGCAGGAGCTGCAGCTGCCGGTGCATGAGTCTCTTCCGCTGTGGACAGCGCTGGCATCATGGCCACGCTGAACACAACGCCCAGGCCGATTCGAAGCAGTAGGGAAAGCGAATTCACGGGTTCACCCTTCACGAGGTCGACAGAGACGAAGCGACTGTGTCGCAACAGGTCGTCGAAAACTACTTGGCCTGCATACAGACGAACACGGCGAACAGCGTGAAGCCTTCGATCAGAGCGGCGGCGATGATCAGCGACAGCTGAATCGTCGGAGCCACTTCTGGCTGACGAGCCATGCTCTCCACAGCAGCTGCACCGATCTTGCCGATGCCGAGGGCAGCGCCAACGACGACGAGGCCAGCACCGAATGCGCCGCTGAACGAGATCAGAGCGTCAGCTGCCATGGCAGGAGCCGAGCAGACCAGGGTGACGGCAATCAGAGTCACAACAAAACGGATCCAGTTCTTCACTTCAAACTCTCCCAGTACGGAAACAGTGGTTCTTGGACCGGAGCTGCCACTCGACTTCGATGAGGCAGGCCACAGACCGGGTCAGGCAATCAGTTAGTGAGCGTGTCCTGCTTCGTGACCATGGTCATGATCATCATGCCCATGATCGCCGTGTGAATGAATCACAGACGCAAGCCACACCGCAGAGAGAAACGTGAACACATAGGCCTGCAGGAAGCAGACCGCCAGTTCCAGAACACTCATCGCCGCTGCAGCCAGCGAGGCAATCACAGCAACAGTTCCCCAAAGCTTCAGGGACAGAGCTGCGGCACTTGCGATCATGCCGATCACAGCGGTGAGCACGAGGTGACCGGCCACAATGTTCGCCAGAAGACGAACGCCAAGCACGCCGTGCTTAATGAACAGACCAATCACTTCGACGAAGAAGATGATGCCACAGATGACGATCTTCAGCGGGAGCATCCACAGCGGCAGATCGAGCTTCGGGATCATGTTCGTCCAGAAACCGATCACGCCGAGATTCTTCGATCCTGCGTAAATCGCATGGATCAGCATGAACGTCGCGAGAGTCAGTGTCAGGGAGAACGCTGCGGTCGCAGCACCCACCCATGGCAACATGCCGATGAGGTTCAGGGTGAGCACGAAGAAGAAGACCGTTCCGAGCAGCGGAACATACTTGTCACCATCGGGGCCAATCGCTGTGCGGGCAATTCCATCACGAACGAACAGGACCAGACCTTCGAGGGCGTTCCACCCCTTGCCTTCCGGAGCCTTGTCAGACCGAATGAGGCCGGCGAACTTCTTGAAAGCCCAGAAGATGAAGATTGCAGCCACGACCTCAATGATCATGACTTTGGAAATGCAGAAGCCGCTTTGAGCCTCGTACAGATTCTTCAATGTGCCGAACGGCTGGGGAATAATGATCTTCCCGGCCAGATCGTGATTGAAGTCATCGAGGCCAGCCTCGGGGTGTGCGTCCGCCAAAAACTGCGGCACATCCTGCAGCGACCGGTAATGGGGACGCCACAGGAATTTCGGTACTTCGAAGAAGTACGCATCTTTAATGTGCAGAATCGGGTCAGCCATGCGGTTTCCGCGTAATGCGGTCCTTCCCCGAGGAGATTGCAGAGGACGTTGAGAAGTTGCTCACGATATCGACCACCAGAATGGTTTCAACCGTGAGAGACACTAAAAACAGAGAGACATGAACCTCGGTGAGGTTCCTGATCGACCATTCCGGGTGCATCAGCCGCCAGACGACTCCCAGGGCCAGAGGCCCCAGCGTCCGAAACAGGATAGAGACCAGCAGACCGGCAAAGGCCCGCTTCCCACCGGCTGTCAGCCCAACCGTCAAGAGGGCCAACGCTGCCGAACACCCGCAACCCACCATCGAGAAGATCGCCAGTTCGGCTCCCACCGCCCCGTACTTCTTCCCGTTCCAGTTCCACGCAACCAGTCCGGCCAGCCCTACAATTCCCGCCAGCAGTAACAGTCGAGCCAGGAGGAACGGCAACCTGGCTATTTGATTCTGTGAAGTCTTCGCCACTGAGGCTGCGTTCGGATCTGTTCCGCCACGTTCCTCAGCGTCCGGAGTGTTTGGGCCCGCCATCATTACGCTTCACCAGCAGAATGAGAGCTGTAAATCCCGAAACGAATCCGAACACAAACCCTAAAACCGTCCAATAACCCGTCCCGAGCTTTTGATCGAGCCACTGTCCGCCGAGTCCCGGCAAGACCATGACCACACAGACCGCAAGGACTCGAGACACCCAATCGACCGCCACAGACTGCTGGCGATGCTGATCACGCTGGTCGGTATCGAGGTTCATTCACCGCCCCACGTTTGCTGGAATTCGCTCTCGGGTCAGCAGGTGAACCAAGTGCGCTCATTCAAACTGTGTTGCGGCGAAACTGCAAGCTATCGAGAAAAGATAAGTCTCGTCAAAAGAGAGCGCTGACTTCTGCACGGTTTCCCAGCGATGGGCGGCCACTTCCCAAGAGTGGGACGAAACTACACACTATGCGTTCTCCCTAAAGTCCCGTTGCCCAACCGCGTCAAATCGGTGGCATGCGTATGGCTTTATGCATTCCCCCGATCTGCGTTGCAGAGGAGCCGAAATGTCGACGACAACCGAAATGCCATCGAACCGACTCATTTCGGTTGATGCGTACCGGGGAACAGTGATGTTCCTCATGCTCGCCGAGGTGCTGCGGCTGGGGGCGGTGGCCAAGGCCCTCCCGGACAGCACGTCCTGGAAGTTCCTGGCCTTCCACCAGTCGCACATTGAGTGGATCGGCTGCACCCTGCACGACCTGATCCAGCCTTCGTTCTCGATGCTGGTGGGCGTGGTGCTGCCATTCTCTCTGGAAAATCGACGGCAGCGGGGCGAGTCCAATCTGTCGATGACCCTGCATGCCCTGCTCAGGTCGTTCCTGCTGATTTTCCTGGGGATTTTCCTGCGTTCACTGGGACGAGAGCAGACGAACTTCACCTTCGATGACACGTTAACCCAGATCGGGATGGGGTACTTCTTCCTGTACCTCCTGGGGCGAACCAACTGGATCGTCCAGCTGCTGGCGTTTCTGGGGATCCTGATCGGGTATTGGGGCTTTTTCGCTGCCTATCCGCTCCCCGGATCGGACTTTGACTGGGCCAAGGCCGGGGTGCCAGTGGATTGGGAGCACCACCTGAAGGGATTCTCCGCTCACTGGAACAAGAACACGAACCCCGCCTGGGCCTTTGACGTGTGGTGGATGAACCTGTTCCCCCGCGCGAACCCGTTCACCCATAGCGGTGGTGGCTACTGCACCCTGAGCTTCATCCCCACACTGGGAACCATGCTGCTCGGCCTGCTGACGGGACAGTGGCTGATGTCCGATCGCGCCCCATGGCGCAAGGCGGCTGGCCTCGTGTTCGCGAGTGCAGCCTGCTTCGGGATTGCTTTAGCAGCTGCACATTTCGACATCTGCCCGATCGTCAAGCGGATCTGGACGCCAGCCTGGGTGTTCTTTGCCGGAGGTTGGGGGCTGGCGATTCTGGCCAGCTACTATGTCATCGTGGATGTCCTGGGATTCCAGAAATGGGCCTTTCCAGTGATTGTCATCGGCAGCAATTCCATCGTGGCCTACTGCTCAGAGTGGGTGCTGTACGGCCCGATCCGCGCTGCTCTGGATCGGCATATTGGACAGAAACCGTTCGAGTTGGCGGGCCCCGCCTACGAGCCCCTGCTGCACGGAATTGCAGTGCTGGCGATCGTCTGGCTGATTTTATTCTGGATGTACCGCCGGCGAATCTTTATCCGGATCTGAATCGCAAGGGAACTCCCCGACGCGTGGCAGAGCAGTCGAGTCACCTGCTGTCTAAAGCCCCCCTCATGAATCGTGAGCGTGTGGCGTTTTCGCAACCAGTTGTGGCATTCACCCTCATGCAATTCCACAGGCGAACTCGCATGGCCGTTACGACCGGGTTTTTCTGAATTGCCTGCCAATTCCCCCCAAAAGCGTGGGGAGGTGTGGCGATTGTTCCTTATCGAGCGAACGCGTGGGCTTACCCTAGCGATAGCTGATGTTCTCATCAGTTGTCCTGCTGGAAACAGCCCCCGCACTCGCAACCCCCACCGAGTCATGAGCACGGAATTCCTTCCTCCACCTCCGATTCCTCAAGCCTCGACAGCGACCGAGGCTGTTCGCTCTCGGAATCTCGGAGATGTGTACGACTACGCGGTCGAAGAACATCTGGTTCCTGTGCCGTGGTTGACACAACTAGGTGACCAGGAATCACGCATTAACCTGCATTCCCTGGAGCCCGTAACGCGTGTGATGAAGCGTGCGGCTGATGTCGTAATTGCGACGACCATGCTGCTACTGCTTTCACCCGTTATGCTGCTCACAGCGATCCTCGTGAAACTGACCTCACCAGGACCGGTCATTTTTCACCAGACTCGTGTCGGATTGAATCTGCGCCGCCCCGGAGCTGAACGACGAGTCGAGGTCTTGCCGCCACCAGATGGTGAGGAACGTCGCGTCCCCGACAGCGATCGACGTAAGGAATTCACTTACGGGCGGCTCTTTACTCTCTACAAGTTTCGCAGCATGCGGAACGACGCCGAAAAGAACGGGGCCCAGTTCGCCGTTAAGGGAGATGCCCGGGTAACGCCACTGGGGCGATTCATGCGAAAGACCCGGCTGGACGAGCTGCCCCAGCTGTGGAATGTGATCTGTGGGGACATGTCTCTGGTCGGTCCGCGTCCGGAGCGTCCCGAGTTCATCAAGAACCTCTCTGACGAGATCCCCGGCTATCTGGATCGCCTGGGTCTGAAGCCCGGGCTGACCGGAGTCGCTCAAATCGTCAACGGATATGACAACAACCTCGAAAGCTTCCGCCGCAAGGTGGCATTCGACCTGATGTATCTCAGGAACTGCTGCCTGTGGAATGACATGAAGATCCTGTTTCGCACCATTCGCGTGGTGCTGTCGGGCAGTGGGGCACTCTGATTGAGTTGCAGCGAGCTGTCAGTTTACCCCACCCACTACCAACAAAAAAAGACAGGCTGCACAGCCTGTCTTTTCGTTTGTACGCGGATCGAACCGTTACTTAGAACGGCACATCATCATCGGGAGCTCCACCACCGGAGAACGATGAACCCGAGTAGAACTCGTCGCCACCACTGTTCCCGCCAGAGGCTGGGGCCTGACCACGACCGCCACGAGCGGAACCGCCGCGTGAGCCGCCACCACCTCCGCCCCCGCCGCCTTCTCCGGGGCCGGAACCGAGGAACTGCATGGTTTCGCCGACAACCCGCAGCTTGGACCGTTTCTGACCCGACTGCTTGTCTTCCCAGGTATCGAGCTGCAGGCGGCCTTCGATCATCACCGGGCGACCCTTGGCAAGGTATTCGCCAGCGAGTTCTGCCTGACGTCCCCAGAGGGTCACGTCGACGAACGTGGTTTCTTCCTTGCGCTCGTTGGTCGACTTGTCGTTGAAGTAGCGATTGACCGCTAAGCCAATCTCAGCGACAGCCATACCACTCGGAATGTATTTCACTTCCGGGTCGCGCGTGAGATTACCGATCAGAATCACACGATTGAAACTGGCCATGTCGTGTTCCTGAGATGCGAAGAGTCCGATGTGTGCAGCTCAGGCAACGATGCCAAAGCTGCCACGCATGCGGTTCTTTAGTAGGACATCTTGTCGGGCGTGACACCCATCGGGGTGGTGTCAGCCTGGCCCGTCACGTGCTGAGACAGAGCTTCCGCCATGGGCGTAAAGAGCTTCTCAGGGTGATTGAGCAGCATTTGACGCACGACCACGTCGCTCAGCTTGCACAGCCGGCCGAACTCGTCGACCTGGGCACTGTCCATCTTGAAGTAAATCAGATAGTGCAGTCCCTTCTTGTGGTTGCCAATCTGGTAAGCCAGCTTGCCATCTTGCCACGGGGCGCGAGCCACAACTTCCGCATTACAGCGGTTCAAAATCTCCAGAAGAGCGTCCTCCGTCGCGCGGGAATTCACCGCGTAACGACCGCTATCCAGAAGAAACATGCACTCGTAAAAATGCTGGGCCAAGGCCAATCTCCAAATCGGTTCTGCACAATCGCGAACGAAGCAGTGTATCAGCCGTCGTTCGTTTTTCAACGCTGGAGAGTGATCAGTTCTCAGTCATCAGCAGTCAGTCCCTAAAGCTGCTGGATCAGGTGTCCGTTGACCCCCTACCGAACACAGCCTCTGACTGACCACTGAAAACTGACGACTGAAAACTTCTCTTACATTTCCTTCGAGTCAATCCACTTCATCATCTTGCGGAGCTTGCGACCGACGGTTTCGATCAGATGCCCACGCTCGTTGCGGCGGATCGCCTTGAAGCTGGCCTGGTTGGCCTTGTTCTCGAGGAGCCAGTCGCGGGCAAACTGGCCGCTCTGGATTTCCTTGAGAATTCGCTTCATTTCGAGCTTTGTTTCCGCGGTCACGATCCGTGGTCCACGGGTGTAATCGCCGTACTCAGCTGTGTTTGAAACACTGTAACGCATGTAGTTGAGGCCGCCCTGGTAGAACAGGTCGACGATCAGCTTGAGTTCGTGCATACACTCGAAGTAGGCCATTTCAGGCTGATAACCAGCTTCGACGAGGGTCTCGAAACCGGCCTTCACGAGGGCGCTGACGCCGCCGCACAGCACGACCTGCTCACCGAACAGGTCAGTTTCGGTCTCTTCGGCGAAGGTGGTTTCGATCACACCACCGCGGGTTCCGCCGATGCCCTTGGCATAGGCCAAAGCCAGCTTACGGCTGTTTTCCGAGGATCCGGGACCCATGGCGATCAGGCTGGGGACGCCGCCGCCCTTGACGTACTCGCTACGAACGAGGTGGCCGGGGCCCTTGGGGGCGACCAGCGCGGTGTCGACTCCCGGTGGCGGGGTGACCTGATTGAAGTGGATGTTGAAGCCGTGCGAACACATCAGCAGGGCGCCCGGCTTCAGATTCGGCTGAATCGAGGTGCGATAGATGTCGCCCTGGACTTCGTCGGGCAACAGAATGTTGACCAGGTCAGCCTGCTTGGTGGCTTCTTCGACGGAAACTGGCTTGAATCCGTGCTTTACGGCCAACTCGTAGTTGGCACTGCCGGGACGCTGGCCGATGACGACGGTACAGCCGCTGTCACGCAGGTTCTGAGCCTGGGCGTGTCCCTGGCTGCCGTATCCCAGAATGGCGATCGTCTTGCCCTTGAGCACGGACAGATCGGCGTCATCGTCGTAGTAGACCTTGATCGACATGGCTGACTTCACACAAAAGAGTTGAACAGAACTGCTGGCGGGGACAAGCCCTCGACCCGCCGCAAACACGGCCTCCGGCGAACCGCAGGCCACACACAGGGCATCCCGGCCCCGCCTCTCAATTCACCGGCAACTAGGCTGGTGCTTGTTCGTTGACAATTGCTTCGCCGCGGAGAAGAGCAATTCGCCCCGCCCGGACCATCTCCAGAATTCCGAATGGTCGCACCGCTTCGATGAACGATTCGATCTTCTGTTCTTTTCCAGAGATTTCGATCATCACATGCTCTGCGGTCACGCCAACAATGCGGCCGCGGAAAATGTCGACCAGTTCTTTGACCTGCGAACGCGTTCCGCCTGCGGTGCTGACCTTGATCAGCATCAGGTCTCGCTCGACGTACTCCTGGTTGGAGTAGTCGATCACCTTGACGACGGTGACAATCTTCTCAAGCTGCTTGCGGACCTGGTCAAGGACGCGTGCGTCCCCAGCCACGACAAACGTCATCCGCGAAAACTCGGGATTTTCCGTCGCACCGACAGACAGACTCTCGATATTGAATTCGCGAGAGGCCAGCATGCCGGAAATGTGAGCGAGAACTCCGGGCCGGTTCATGACCAGCGCGGAGAGAACGTGACGCATGGGATCATTCCTGCTGACAAAATGTCCAGTGGTCGCAACGGGAACGCAACGCTCCCGCGCGAAGCCAGCAGTCTATCCCCACGCAGGGGGGCAGACAACTGAGAGGCGAAGGCGAAGTCGCCAAACCTTTGATTTCCTCGTTTTCTGCGACATTTGAATCCCCGAAAGGTTCGCAGAGTCTTGGCAGATTCCCCCTGCGAACCGTAAACTTTGCCCAATCGCTCAAGGGGGAAATCGTCGGGGGCCCGACCGAACCGGATCGCCGGGTTCGTCGTTTTCGCCGAGCGAAGACCTGTCTCTACGCCTGATTCCAGGCTCATCCATGCTCCGGCTCGTCGCGTCCAGACGCCGGAACGTTGTCCGCTCAGGATCATTCGAATTCCTGCGGATCTGGAGTGATTGATGTTGATCCGATTCTTTCGAGTCACCAGCTTCTGGGCTGTGTGGACTCTGCTGGTTGTATCGACAGCTGGGGCCCAGAGTCCCCCGATTGTCGAGTCACGCCTCGACTTATTTCGTGGTGGGGACGGGGCTTACGAACTCTATCGCATCCCCGGGATTGTCGTGACGGCCAAGGGCACCGTCATCGCCTACTGCGAAGCTCGCAAGCGGGCTAAGAGCGATTGGGGCCCCATCGATATCCTGATGCGGCGCAGTACGGATGGCGGTAAGACCTTCTCGCTGCCCGCTGTGATTGCCGACTTCCCGGGGCCCAAAGCCAAGAACCCGGTCGCCGTCGAGAAGAACCTCGCGGTCGAGGGAGAAGTGACTTACAACAATCCGATGATGATTGCTGAGCGGGACGGTTCACTGCATCTGGTTTACTGTCTGGAGTACATGCGGTGCTTCATCTCGCATAGCTCCGATGACGGGGTGACGTGGAGCCCGCCGGAGGAAATTACCAGGGCCTTTGAACCGTTCCGTCCCGAGTACGACTGGAAGGTGATCGCCACCGGCCCCGGCCACGGAATCGCCCTGACCTCGGGACGACTGGTGATTCCCGTCTGGCTCTCGACCGGAACGGGGGGCCACGCCCATCGCCCCTCAGCGGTATCAGTAATCGTCAGCGATGACCACGGCCGGAACTGGATGCGCGGGCCGATCGTCGCAACAACCACCGATGAGAAGCCCAATCCCAGCGAAACCGTGGCGGCCGAACGCAGCGATGGCAGTGTGATCCTGAGTATTCGCAACGAGTCGACCAAGTATCGACGCCTCGTCGCCGTCAGTCCTAACGGGTTCGACAACTGGTCGGTCCCGGCCTTTCACGCCCAGCTCTTCGAACCGATCTGCAAAGCGGGGCTGCTGGGGGTGCGAACTGAGAACCGGGTCCACTTGATTCATGTCGCCCCCGACTCGTCAGACGAGGCCCCCGATCCTGCCCAGGGAATTCCCCCAGGGCCGGGTAAGTCTCTTTCGCGTCGCAATCTGTCGCTGCAGGTCAGTCGCGACGAGGGAGCCACCTGGTCCCGTCGCGTCGTGCTCGAACCTGGCATGGCTGGGTACAGTGATATCGTCGCCCACCCAGACGGCAGCATCCTCTGCCTGTTCGAGTCGGGCTACACCGACCCCTCCGGGGAGATCAAAGGCGGCCAGCTCACCCTGCTGCGTATGAGCCTGCGAGCGGTACTGGATGCGACTCTGGAGAAGTAGGTTGCTGGCGAGAGAGAATGGAAACACTCAAAGTCGTGACCGACGGGTCGACCAAGCGCTGCTTTGAACCTTCCCCACCATGAAACAGGGCACATCATCGAATTGTGACGTGCCCCTCGGTTTCAGAGTGAGGATCATTTTGGTCGTTCTGCGTTACTTCCCCGCCAGTTCCCACCACAGGCAGGTGCTGGCGCGGATGCCGCGCTGGTAGTCTTCCAGGGAGAATTTTTCGTTCGGGCTGTGCAGATTGTCGGTGTTCTGGCCCCAGCCGAGCAGCAGTGTGTCGACGCCCAGGATCTTCTTGAACGTTCCCACCACCGGAATCGAGCCCCCTTCACGAATCAGCACCGGAGCCTTACCAAAGCCCCGCTCGATCGCCCGCTTCGCAGCGGCCATGTAAGGACTGGTCAGGTCGCAGACCGTCGCGGGGCAGCCGTGGTATTCCTTGAACTCCAGCCGGATCCCCAGGCGCAGTCGGGCTTCCACGAACTGGCGGAGAGCTGCCACGATCTTGTGGGCATCCTGGTTCGGAACCAGTCGACAGGTGATCTTGGCCATCGCCCAGCTGGGGATGATCGTCTTGGGGCCTTCGCCGGTGTAGCCACTGAGCATGCCATTCACATCGCATGTCGGGCGTGCCCAACGACGCTCGAGAGTGGTGAAGTCCGCTTCGCCCCAGACATCGCTCGACCCGACTTCCGCCAGGAACTTCGCCTGATCAAAAGGGAGTCGACTCCACTCCGCACGCTCCTCTGTGGTCAGGTCGCCGACATCGTCATAGAACCCCGGGATCTGCACTCGTCCGTGTTCATCATGCAGCTGACCGACAAGATGAGCCAGTGCATTCGCCGGGTTGGCCACTGCTCCACCGAAGACGCCGCTGTGCAGGTCCTTGCCCGGTCCATGCAGCACGACCTCGCACGCGATAATCCCGCGCAGACCATAAGTGATCGCGGGCATGCCGGGGCCGTACTGGCTGGTATCACTGACGACTGCGATATCGTTCTGGCAGCGTTCTTTGTTGGCCTCCAGCCACAGGTCCAGATGATTGCTGCCGACTTCTTCTTCGCCCTCAATGACGAACTTCACATTCACCGGCAGATGCCCGGCGGTCTTCAACCACGAAGCGACCGAGCGGACGTGTGTGAACATCTGCCCCTTGTCATCGGTCGCTCCACGGGCGTAGATGTTTCCCTTGCGCACAACCGGCTCAAACGGAGGGCTGTCCCACTTGTCGAGCGGATCGGGCGGCTGGACATCGTAATGCCCGTAAACCATGACTGTCGGAGCGCCGGGTGCTCCCAGCCACTCAGCGTACACGATCGGGTGTCCCGGGGTTTCGCACAGTTCGGTCTGCAAACCGGCCGCCTTCAGCCGGTCCCGCACGTACTCCGCCGCTCGACGCGTATCGGCATTGTGGTTTGACTGTGCACTCACGCTCGGGATGCGGAGCAGTTCGGTCAACTGTTCGACAGACTGGGCGGCGTAGCGTTCGTTCCACTGCAGGGCAGCCTGGAGTTCGGTGTTCATCATGGGATGTTGAAGTCAGGGGGTGGGTATGTGTTGTTTGTTCGAGTGAGCGGTAGAAGTGAGACCGTCGGGGTCTGCACATTCGGATGACAGATACATGTCGGTCAGCGCTGCACGCTAGGGTTCCGAAATCTCCCGCAGGCACTGCGAGAGTTCCAGCTGGACCTTCTGCAGCAAGTGCCACGCCTCCGGTGGGACAGTCATGCGGTTTGAACCTTTCAACGGGACGGGGCGTTGCTCCTCGCCGCACTCCAGGACAAACAGCACGCTGGCCCGGACGTACGAGAGCAGGTCTGAAACCTGAACGGCTTGAAGCGGTGTCAGTCCGCTGGGCAGTTCGGGTCGCTTGCCGTGGAACAGTTGATCCCCGACAGCCATCGCGGGTTCGGCGACCTGTGGCATGTTCGTCCCGTCTTCGCCGACATCGGGTGAGGCAGAATCCCCGGACGCTGACAGCTGCGATGAACCATGCAGGCCCGCCAGATCTTCGGGGCTGCCAAAAACCATCAGGCACCGTCCGAACAGGATCTGATCGCCCAGCTGAAGAACTCGCATCCGGACCGGGTGACCGTTCACGCGAGTCCCGTTTGTACTGTCGAGATCGGTCAGAATTACCCGCCCGGCATCTTCCTGGATCTTCGCATGGAAGCGGCTGACCCGGTCATCGTTCAGGCGGATGTCATTGTCTTCTTCGCGACCGATGGTGATGGGCGTGTGCAGGTCACAGTACAAACGACCTGCCTCGAACCCCTCGAGAACCTGCATCGTCACGGTCGCCATCGGAGTTGTGTCCTGCGTGTACAGCGGAAGTGTGTTGAGAGTCCCGGCCTTGCCCCATCCATACGCCGCGAATCAGTGATCGAAAGAAGTCTGCAGGAAACCCCACCTCTTGAACACATCCACAGAGGGCTTTGAGATCGCTGGTACAGTATCGCTCTTTCCAGCCTTTATTCAACAGGCCAGCCATTCAGCCAGTTCGGGATCATTGTAGGTCGAACACAACGCCGTTCCGACCTGCAGAATCAGGTCGCGTCGAGTCACCGGTTTTTTCAGCACGGCATGGGCCTGGGCCTGCAGTGCCTGTATTTTCAGGCTCTCGGTAAAGTCAGCAGTAATCAGAATACAGGGCAGATCAGACCGCAACTTTTTGACGATCGAAACCGCTTCCAGACCGGTCAGCACATGCATGTGCATATCGAACAACACGAGATCGATCGGGTCATGCTCGACGACTTCGATCGCCTGCTCGGCACACTCCACGGTCAACGTCCGGAAGTAAGGTTCCAGAATGATTTCCAGCGTCTCTCGAAAGCCACGATCATCGTCGGCAATCAAGACCCGGTAATCGCGATGGAGTGAGGACCGTTTCATGCGAGATGCACTTACGAAGACGAATCTGAAGTCTCTGCGAGCCTTGTTCAGCCAGGGAATTAACACACGCACAGCGGGTTGTCAAATGGCGAACACCCTGCATGGACCTAACGTTCGGTGGATGTCACTGATGCCACCGGGAGTTCTCCCCGGGGAGTCTGTCCGGAAATCGCCGTATCCTGGGTTGCGGCCGATGCTCCGGGGAGCAGTTCCAGCGTACGACTGCCCGCTTCCTTTCCGTCGATGCGTATCACGACGGTGTACAGCCCCGGATCCATGGTGTCACCCATCTGGAACCAGAAATGACCACGCATTATCTCGCGGGCCACGACCTGCCACAGGCGGTAAACGATTCGTCCCTCTTCATTGACCAGATGGGCCTCCATGTACAGATCCTCATGCGGTGGCAGCAGACTGCATTGGATCATCGCCTTGTCACCGACATGGAACTGAGTCTTTCGGTCGACCAGATTGTCATTGAATCTCACTGAGCCGACATCAATGGAAAAGACCTTGTCGGCCACATCGAGCTGTAAGTCATTCCGCAGCAGTTCGGCCACTCGTTCCTTGCTGATGGGCTGCAGGGCGAAACGTCCCTCGGGACGTTTCTCGCCAAACGGATCGGCGTTGTGATCGATCCAGACCCCCACTGCCACAACTCCTGCGGCACACAGGCCCCAGGCGGCCAGACTGGGAAATCTCCAGCCGGTTCCCGTCGCGGAGACGTTCTCCGAGGCTGGCAACTGGGCGCGGAAGTCCCGTCCGAACAACGACTGCCACCACGCCATCACCCGCCGGTGATCCCGCTCTTCGTACCACACAAAATAAAGTACGAAGTAGACCAGCGGAAACACCACCAGGCCGAGCGTGAAGATCGTCATCACGTGGAAAAAGAGTCCCACGGACAGATTGACGGCCCGTCCCAACCCTTTCCAGCAGGTGAACAGGAACACGATCTCCCAGAAGATCGTGACGTAGACCATGACCAGAATCATTCCGGGATACTGGGACAAATACTCGCCGAATGGATTGTCCATATTGACGTTGGTCAGCAACCAGAACCGCAGCTGATCACCGGTAAAGAACGTCGGCGTGTGCAACTTGGTCGCCGCAGCAGCCAGATAGATCACACCGATCAGAATCTGGATCAATCGTCGTGGCCAGGCTGGCCCGGTTTCACTCCAGGCCTGGCCTCGTCGGACTGCCAGCCAGCGGTCCACCGACCAGATCTGACCACAGCTGGAGATCGACAGGAGAAAAAAAACGTGTGTGCAGATGATGACGTACTTCGTCATCGTACTGATGAGGTCGAGCATTCCGAAGTAAGGCAACAGTATCGCAGTCAACAGCAGCGATGTGCGAGTTCTCCAGCCGATGCAACTCGACACCAGAGCCAGAATGAACAGAGCATACAGCCCAGCTGCAACCGGAGCGGAAGGGATCGGCAGGAACCCCACCTGGCCGTAGTTGTTCCAGATCGGGGTCGGAGAACCTGACAGCGAGTAGAACTCACGCACACGGTATACACGGTGCAGCGTCGGAAACAGGATCACCAGCGGGAGCAGGATCCGTGCCAGCGCCATCCCGACGGGACGTTCTTCCGCAAAGAGGAAGTTGTTCAGGCGTGACCAGACGGAAAGCTCTGTGGCTGACGTTTGATCAATCGGGGCATGTGCGGTCGGGAGGGACATCATGTCACCTTCTTGAGCGGATCCAGGTTCCAGTCGGTGCGGGTTATTGCGGCGGTGCGTCTTCGGTTTCGTGGCTGGCTTGTCGTATGCGAGTCGGAGACGCGAATGAATCACTCATCATGAATGGCTGCCCCTTCATCTTCTGCTGCAGGCGAGGGTTGTTGACCACGGCCTGGTGCGACAGCCATCCGGTCCAGTCGAGAGCCCGCTGGCGAAACTCTCCCGTGGGAGAGAGGACACTTCGTGAACGGAAATACGTTCGCTTCTCTTTGGGGACTTCGTTCTGGGCCAGGTACATCTCATCGGGCAGGTTGTACTTCTTGGACCAGGCCTCTTCGACAAGAGTGACCTCTGTGATAGGTTCGTGATCCGTGTGTTCCAGAATGTGAGTCGCCAGCGCCCCGGTGAAGGACGCCGAGCCATCGTAGTGGTGCCGATCGATCGAAGCGAAGGGGCTGAATTCCCCCCAGGGTGCGGGTGTCACTTCGTAGTACTGACCGCTCTCTCCCTCGGCGATAATGTGGTGGCGAACTTCATGCGCACACCAGCCGCAGTACATATCCCAGATGATGAAGTACATGCCCACATGGTCTGATTGCTTATAGCCCAGCACATGACTGAAGAGGCCAAACCCCAGCAGCGACAAGTAAGAACAGATCACAACACTGGCAATCAGTCGACGCATGCTCCAGCCTCCCTGCCAGAGAAATCCTTGATTTCAGAGGGGGTTATGCCTGAGAAATCACTGCGGAGTCAAGATGAAACCCGATTCCGGCCGAGAGGGTTCCTGATTCGCGGAAGCGGGCCAGCTCATGCGGAAGAAAGTGGTCCCATCCGCACGTCCCCAAGTCAGGTCCCCGCCCTCTCCCTCGGCGGCCTGACGAGCCAGCATCAACCCCAGCCCAACGCCCGCTTCCTTAGTCGTGACAAAGGGATCGGCGATCGACTCCCCCAGCTCCGCGGGGGGACCTTGCCCCGTATCGGTCACATCAATCGCGATACGTTCCTCAGTGCGCCATCCTCGCACAGTAATACAGCCGCCCGGCCCCGCAGCTTCGATCGCATTGAGGGCCAAATTTAAAATCGCCCCCCGTGCCCGGGCCTGATCCCGGACGCGGGAGTCAATTTCCGAGAGATCGACCTGCACGCGGAAGTCGACCTGATGGTGCTTACATACCGCATCGAGCAACCGAGACAAATCCCCCAGAATCTGCCGCAGGTCGCCCACTTCTGCTGGCCGGGCCTGCGGAGTTCCCAGCGCCAGCATGGCGGTGATCTGTTCCTGGGTCAGCTCCAGCTGTTGCCGGGCGACGGCGAGGCTGTCTTCCTTGTCTCCTGCGGGGCAGCGTTTCTGATGCAGCTGGACGGCGAGTTTGGCCCCTGTAATCGAGTTCCGCAGCGTGTGAGCCAGCCCACCGGTCAGCTGGGCCAGCAGTCGCAACCGCTCCGTCTGAGCAATCTCCCGCTCGAAGCGTCCCATGCGTTCAGCCAGCTGATTGGTCGACCCCTGCAGCTCCTGCAACTCGTCATGTGGGCCAATGAGTGGCTGAGATGCGTATCGATGCGCGGCGATCTCTGAAAGTTGGTGCTGGATCTGCTTGAGGCGTCCCACCACTCGACGGGCGAGGAACGCAGAGATCAACAACACGACAGCTGCCGCCGCCAGACAGAGCCAGGTGACCGCCTGAAGCAGTTGTGATTGAGTTTCCCACACACTGCGGAGTGGACGAAGGAGAACCAGCTCACGCTCACCGACGGGCGGTTGCTGCTGGGCCCGGGCAAGACGGTAATCTTGACCTTGCCATTCCAGTTCGTTTCCCGTCGACGCTGCCATCAGTTGCGTCGTGAGTCCGGGGAGCGTCGAGCCCTGCAGCTGTCCCTGCTGCAGGACGACCACATCGGCCCCGGAGAGTACCTTGAGCCGCTGCAAGACGGCATCATTCAATGGAAAGCTGGCAATGGCCAGAGTCTGGACTTCCGCCTGCAGCTGCTCGTCGCGTTCCTGCTCGATCTGGCGGACAGCTGTGGCCACGGTGATCACGCTGGTGGCCACAATGACTCCCAGCGACAGCAGGACAAAGGGGACCAGGATCTGAAGCCGCAGAGTCCAGCGCACTGCTTCGGTCTCGGATGTCTTAAGGAATGGGGCGCCCTTGATGGGGTCAGCTTCGCGATTGTAATGGAAATCGATCCCGACTGGCCTGTGTGCAGGCCACCCTTGCCTGTTCGACAGGTCGTTCACGTATGATGTCCGCGAACAACACCCCATCGAGTGCCCGTAACGCAGTCCGTGATGCCATGTGTGCGACACCCATTCACCGAGGAGGCAACTCCATGCTGACGATTCGCTCTGCCGCGATCTGGAACGGTCTGCTCGGGCTGGCCATGTGCCTCGGTGCTGCGGGAATCGTGAATGCCCAGGACGCCGCACCCGCTGGCCCAGGTGTTGGTCCAGCCGTGCTCCAGGCCTTTGAGCAGAGCCTGATCGACGTCGTCGCGAGGTGCGAGGGAGCTGTCGTAGCCATCGCGCGAGTGATGCCTGAAGACCTGCAACGTGAGGAGAATCCCGGGGACATCTTCGGTTCCCGACTTCCTCCCAGCCCGGTCGATCCGTCTTTCATCCCGCAGGAGTTCGCCAGCGGTGTCATTCTGGCCCGTGAGCCCGACGATGGGTCGCGGTACGTGCTGACACCCCGGCACGTCATCACCGGCAGTCGTCGTCGCGGAGCCAGCCGCCAGGACGAAGCTCGCTACTTCATCAAGCTCGCCACAAAACACGTCGTGGCCGGGACACTCTATAACCAGGACGAACGCAGCGACCTGGCGATTCTGAAACTCGAACTGGAGCCCTCGGGACTCACCCCGGACAAGGTGCCGACCTTCACCTTTGGTGAAGCCGAGAAGCTTCGAAAGGGGAGCCTCGTCCTCGGACTGGGAAATCCCTATGCCATCGCCCGAGACGGTTCAGCCAGCGTGAGCCTCGGCATGATCAGCAATATTTCGAGACGTCCCTCCGAAGGGGAAGTGCGTCCGAACTCGGGTGACGAATCGGGCACAATCTTCGAGTATGGTGCCCTGCTGCATGTGGACCTGCGGCTGCAACTCGGGACCAGCGGCGCAGCTGTGGTCAACCCCGAGGGGAAGCTGGTAGGCATGGCGACTTCGCTGGCCGCCTTGCGGGGGTATGAGTCATCGGTCGGCTTTGCCATCCCGTTTGACAGCGAGGTTCGCCGGATCGTGAATTCACTGCTCGATGGAAATGAAGTCGAGTATGGTTATCTCGGTGTCGTCCCCGACGACACGCTCTTAAGCGTGCTCACCGACAAAGAGGGGAAGGCCCTCCCCGTCACCTCAGCCAAGCTGTCGGTGGTCGGTTATGAATCGCCAGCCGATCAGGCTGACTTGAAGAGCGGCGACTGTATCCTGGCAATCAACGACCAGCCCATCACGGGGAAGGCCGACCTCATGTTGAAGGTCGGGTTGCTGGGGCCGGATGCGATGGCTCGGCTCGATGTCTGGCGTCCGGGTCGCAACGAGCGGCTGGAGCGTACGGTTCGGCTCGGGAAGTGGCCGGTCTACGACGACAGCTCCATCATCGCCCCTCATCCCCGCCACCCTGTCTGGCGCGGCATCCGCGTCGATTACCCCACAGCCCGCCGCCGCTACATGCCAACCGACTCCATGATCCGCTACCCCCGGGCAGTCGTCGTGACCTCAGCCGAAGAGGGGGAATCCGGTTTCGCCGCGGGTCTGCGAGTGGGTGACTTCATCGCACAAGTCGCGGGGAAATCCGTGCAAACGCCGCTGGAGTTCTCCATGGCGGTCGACGGCCAGACAGAACCGGTGGAACTGACGCTGCTCGATGGGCGCGAAGTTTCGGTCGAACCTTGATCCCCCCCCCGACGCGTCAGCGAGGGCAAACGTCTCTCGGCGTCGACTGAATCCATGACCGGACACAAGCGACAGATGAGCAATCGAATCACCCTCTAATGCGATTCAATGGCACATCTCCGCTCGCCCTCGCTGACACTTCGGGTGAGTAAAAACACGCTCCTTCTTCACTGACAATTGAAAACACTCTGCGGCATGACTTTCCCTTTGCGACCAACTTCAAGCCAACTTCGAGACTGGGACAATGCCCACGTCTGGCATCCCTTCACAGCCATGCAGGCCTACCGCGAGGAGGAAGCCCCAATCATCGAATCGGGCGACGGCTTCGAGGTGATCGATGTCGCTGGGAGACGTTACCTCGATGGGACATCGTCGCTGTGGTGCAACGTCCACGGTCACCGCGTCCCGGCAATCGACGAAGCCATACGCGATCAGTTGAACCGGATCGGGCACTCGACTCTGCTGGGGCTGGGCTCGCCTCCATCGATCGAACTCGCTCGCATGCTCGTCGAGCGAGTGCCCACAGGGCTGACCAAGGTCTTCTACTCCGACAGTGGTGCCACAGCTGTGGAGGCGGCCCTCAAGATCGCCGTGCAATCGCACCGCCAGAAGCCGGGCGGTGGCGAGGACCGAACACTCTTTGCCGCGATCGGCGGGGGTTACCACGGCGACACTCTGGGAGCGGTCAGCGTCGGCCGCGTAGAACGCTTCCACTCCATGTACGGCGGGCTCCTCTTCCCCACGATCATGCTCCCCTGTCCCAGCGGATATCGCTTGCCCGAAGGCCACAACGCTGCCAGCTGGCTGGCACACTGCGAAGCCGAGTTGGAACGCGTGGTGACCGAGCACCGCCACGAACTGGCGGCACTGATCATCGAACCACTGGTGCAGGGAGCTGCCGGGATTCAGGTGCATCCGCCAGGGTATCTGCGGAAGGTGCGCGAAGTCACCCGGCGGCATGGCATCCTGCTGATCGCCGATGAAGTGGCTGTCGGGTTCGGCCGTACGGGGACACTCTTTGCGTGTGAGCAGGAACAGGTGGAGCCCGACTTGCTCTGTCTGGGCAAGGGGATCAGTGGTGGGTATCTGCCGCTGGCCGCGACGCTGTGTACAGACGCGATCTTCGAGAACTTTCTCGGACCGCCAGAAGCTGGCCGCACCTTTTATCATGGTCACACTTACACCGGGAACGCCCTCGGTTGTGCAGCTGCGATTGCGTCGCTCCAGTTGTTCGAGCAGAACCATGTGCTGGAGAACGTGAATGCCAACGCGATGCTGATTGAGCGGGAACTCGCCCCGTTGCTCTCTCATCCGCATGTGGGTGAGATTCGCCAGCGCGGCATCCTGATCGGGATCGAGCTTGTTCAGGACCGTGCGACGCAGTTGGCCTTTCCGTCGAAACTACGAATGGGGCACCAGGTCACGCTGGCGGCCCGCCGTCGAGGCGCGATCATTCGACCAATTGGCGATGTGGTCACCCTGATTCCTGCTCCCGCGATGCCCGGTGACCTGGTACGGCGTCTGTGCCAGACACTGCTGGAATCGATCGACGAGGCGACCCGCTCGGCGTAAAAGCCGGATCGAGCCGGATCGAGCAAAGAGAGACAGGCAGGAACGCCTGTCCTACTATTGGAATTCCATGTCCCACACTTCCATCGAACCCCCGCCCCCCGCATTAAGCCGCAGCCGCTTCCTCACTCTGGCGGCGTGGGTGCAGGGCGGTGTCGTGTTCTTTGCATTCCTGATTGGCTGGGCCATCCATCTGGATCCGCTGTCGTTGATCCGCTGGGATTCGCAAAGTCTGCTGTTCGGCCTGCTGGCTGTCGCTCCGATGTTCGGGCTATATCTCTTCAGTCCGGGACTTCGCAAACTCGCGATCAACTCGCTGGGCGAGTCGCTCAGCCAGTGCCGATGGTACGACCTGGTAGTGTTAGCAGCTCTCGCGGGGGTGGGCGAGGAACTCCTGTTTCGCGGAGTGATCTACTCGGGACTCAGCCGGATCAACCCGTGGTTGGCCTTGATTGCCAGCAATGTGGCCTTTGGCCTGCTGCACGCTCTGTCTCGGAATTACTTTCTGACAACGACCGCGATTGGTTTTGCGATGCACTATCTGGCCAATGCGACCGGAGTGCGGAATCTGCTCGCTCCGATCGTGGCCCATGGGGTTTACGATTTCATCGCGTTCTACCTGCTGATTCGGGAGTTTAAGCAGCTCTCGCCTGCAGAACGAACAGGGTGACATGCAATCGCAGAGGCCAGCCTTGAAGGTCATAAGCTCGAATTCATAGACCAACACGGGCTGATGCGACGCGGTCGGGAGGCAAAGTCCGACAGTTGTTATACACTGGTGCCATGACTGCCGACTCTCCAGCGACGCCACCCGTTCTTTCCATGGAAGCGATTGAGACCCTCGTGTCTCAGGCTGATCCGCGCGTGCTGTTCGTGGAGCCCCGAATTCTGCGTCGGGTGATCATTCAGGATCGGCGAATTCCGGGTCTCGGCTTGCGGGTGCCGCATTCCCGGGTCTACACGATCGAGCGTGAGCGGCTGCTGATCATCGCCGACCGCTCGGAGCTGGGGCTGTCACCCGCCGAAGAACTCCCTCGACGCATCATCCTGCTGGGTCGCCCGACCGACGATGAAGAGTTCGCCCGCCTCACCAGTGAAGAGCGGCTGCATTATTTCTGGCGTCTGGCCTTCCACGGCCGGGTTCATGCCGAGGTCGAGCAGCGAATCGAAGACCAGCTGCTGAATTCCACTCAAATCGCCGGGTTCATTCAGCTGATCGGAGCGGGTGAGTTTGCGGAGATTCGGCAGGTACTCGCCAAGGACGAACTGCTGCTCCCGCCACAGGACGACGAAGGAGCGTTCGTTGAGTTCATGGCCGTCGCTCTTGAACTCAAGTACTTTGCTCCCTGGGATCAGAAGCTGTTCTTTCCCGCGATTCGTGACTGGAGAACGCTCGATCCGATCTGGAATCAGCTGCCCCACGAACTCTGGTACCGCGAGACTCAGCCGGTCGGCACGCCGGAACGCATCGTCCCACATGGAGCTGAGGCGGCACGGTCGGGCAGTCCACGCCACGAATCAGACAAGCCGGTCCCCGTGGCCACTCACCGGACCGTGGCGCATGACCCGCCGCTGTCAGACCGACTGCTGACCAAAGCGGAGCGTGCGAGCAAGGTCGGGAACCAGGTGAAGGCCGCGATCCTCTGCCTGCGAGCCCAGAAGTCGGATCCCGGTTCAGCGGAGAACCACCGGCGTGCGGCCGAAGATTATCTGCTGTTGCTGGCGAAGCGACTCCAGGCCGTCTGGAAGCTGAGCGACTCTGAAATGGAGGCGTGGTGGCGGGCCCTGTGTCCGCTGCTCGACCGGGCCTTGCTGGGATACCGCAGCCTCGAAGCTCGCATCCTCTATGACCTGCAGAAGGTCTGCGTGGCCCATGAACGCGGTGTCTACCGCTTCGACGTGTGGCGCTGGCTGCTGACGTTCGGCAGGGCCCCGCTGCGACGACAACTGCCACTGCTGGAGACAGTCCAGAGTGCGAAGTACCTGCGAACCACCGCGGACCGGGCCTCATCCATCCGTATCTCCGCCGCTGATCGCCAGCGACTGCTGACACTGATTCGCGAAGTGCAAACTCGCTCCGATCAGGACCTGCGTCAGACGGTTCGGCCCTTGATTGAATCGACGTTTGATGACGTGGGACTCGTTCCGCAGAACATTCCCGAGCGAGTCGCCCGCCGCAAAGTGATCGAGAGCCTCCTCGACCGACTGGTCGAACGCGGGTTCATCACCATGGGCGATGTGCGAGATGCCCTCTCACAGAACAGCCTGAAACTGCCTGATGTGTCCGGGCCACTGGAATTGGCCTGGGGGGATCGACTGCTGAGAGCCGATCGAAAACTGGCTCAGGTTCTGGATGGTGTCTATCGTCCGGGAGCAGTCTATCTGCGGGCGTCGCAGCGGCTCAGTTCACTGGCGTTCGGGACCAGAATCGGCCGTCTTCTGGTGAGGCACGTGGTGCTCCCCTTCGGAGGCGCTTACATCGCGTTGGCGGTGCTGCTGCATGTCTGGGAAGGATTCTTCCCGGCACCGGCCGTGCCTCCCACTCCCGTCGTGGCTCAAGTTCAGTCCACTCAACCCGGTGCAACCGCAACCGCTCCCACTGCAGCTCCCACCACGGAGACGACTCCACTACCGACCGAAACGGTTGTGGTACCGAATGCATCTCCACTGACAGAAACTCCTGCCGAAGAGAAGCCGAGTACCGCTGATCAAGTCGTCGAAACCAACTCAGACCCTTCAGCGACACCAACATCTGAGGGGGCCGACGCTGCTGCAGTGGATGAGGAAGAAGAGGCCGAGAAACCGGCCGAGACCAAGAAATCCGCTCCACTCAGTAGTGTCGTCGAGACCATTCAGGATGCGGGCGAGAATCTGGCCGCCAAGGCCGCCGACGCATTGGGCTCAGCCAGCAAAGGCAACACAGCTGCGGCTGAACTGGCTCAGAAGAAGACGCTGCCCCGGTCGTTCTATGCCGCTTGGGCAGTTCTGGGCATCTTCCTGTGGATGATTCTGCATCGCTCGAAGTTCCGTCGCAGCGTGGTCAAGTTCCTGACTCGGATGTGGAACGCCTCGCGCTGGCTCGTCTATGAGCTCCCGGTCTCGGTCATCGACTCTCCGCTGGTCCACCGCGTTCTCGATAGTCGAGGCTTTGCGATCTTCAAGAGTTACGTTCTCCGCCCGGCAATGGTGACACTGGTTCTGGTGGGGACTGCTCAGCTCCTGTTCTTCAAGTCGTTATCCCTGCGAACTTGGTTTGACAATTTCCTCATCCTGAATCTGTTTCTGAACTCGCCAGCGGGCCGTTCTCTGGAAGAGCGCGTACTGGATATCTGCGTCCGAGCCTGGCATGAGTTGCGATTCCGCATTTTCGCGGTGATTTACCATCTGGTGATGGATCTGTTCTACGACGCGATGCAGTGGATCGAGCAGTCGCTGTACACCGTGGATGAGTGGTTGCGATTCCGTTCAGGCGACCCGCGAAGGTTTGTGCTGCTGAAGATCATCATTGGCTCGGTCTGGGCGATCGTGTCCTATGTGATCCGCTTTGTGGTCACGCTGCTGGTCGAGCCGCAGATCAATCCGATCAAACACTTTCCGGTGGTGACGATCTCTCACAAGATCCTGTTGCCCTACACGTTCCACCTGAAGACGCTGATCCATAACTCCGTGGGCGTGACTCGCATGACCGAGGCCACGGCGCTCGCCATCGCCAGTACGATCGTGTTGCTGGCCCCGGGCGTGATCGGGTTCCTCGTCTGGGAGCTGAAGGAGAACTGGCAGCTGTATGTCGCGAACCGCCCGAAAGGGATGCGCCCTGTTCGTGTGGGAAGCCATGGCGAGTCGATCTCCGGACTGTTACGACCGGGGTTCCGCTCCGGCACGCTCGCCAAGATTTACACCAAGCTGCGCAGTGCGCTGCGTCTGGAGTCCGACCCAGGACATGGATATCGCTCAACACGCCAACTGGCAGCCATTGACGAGGTCAGTCTGGCTGTTCGACGTTTCGTGGAGCGAGACTTCTGCGCTCTGCTGGAGGAGACCCATTTGCTTGGGGGAGCCCAGGTCACTCTGAAGAAATTGCTCCCAGCCACCAATCGATTTGATATCGAGCTGCACAATTCTCACCATCCCGATCGTCCCGCCATTTTACGTTGGGAAGACCTGGAAGGGTGGCTGCTGGCCAGTGTTGTCGAACTGGGGTGGATGGCTGACCTGCCGGTGGAGGTTCAGCGGCAGCTGAACACCGCGCTCACCGGGCTCTTCAAACATGCGGGCGTCGACATCACCCGAGAGCAGGTCCTCACTGCCGTGGGTGAAGAGGGACGCCACAAATCGGAGTTGATGCTGGAGTTGACTCACACTGCGGTCCAGCTTGTCCCGCTGAATCACACGCACTCGGCACTCCGAACGATCG